>CAZRKG010000001.1:0-20446 GCA_964600635.1 uncultured Geobacter sp.
CCTCTCAGCACACGCTGGATCAGGTCACTGCCCAGTGCAGGTTGCTCTGCTTTCAGTATACGGCCTGCAAAGGCGTTATCTATCCAGTTGGCGGTGTGTGATTCCAACTCACTTTGTGACAAAGGGAACAACATCAGCACTTCCATCCGGCCTGCCAGTGAGTCCGCCACTGTAGGTAACACCATCAGGTTAGCTGAACCTGTCAGCAGAAAGCGACCTGGACGGCGGTCTTCATCCACACTCTTCTTGATGGCCAACAATAGTTGAGGCACACGCTGAATTTCATCTATCACTGCCCGATCCAGGCTGCGGATCATGCCAACGGGGTCTTCCTGTGCAGATAATAAGGTCAGCTCATCATCAAGGGTCAGGTAGCGTAACCCTTTTTGATCGGCAATCTGTCGTACCAGCGTTGTTTTACCTGCCTGACGTGGGCCTGCCAGCATCACAACAGGGGTATCCAGCAACGCCTCAGCAACCAACGGTTCTATCTGACGTGAGTATAGGGATATGCTTTTCATGGAGGAACTTTAGCGTAAATTCAGGAAAGCATCAACGTAAATCAGGGAACATAGCATCGTAAATCAGGGAACATATCGGCGTAAATCAGGGAAGCAGGGTTTTTGAAACACCTTATTTATTCGGCATTTATGTGCCACAATTCATAATATTGCACCAGTGGTAAAACAATTAAATTCCGTTGTAGAGGCGGTGCTTGCTACGCCCAACAAGTTACTAACACGGGTACAGCAAGCAGCACCCCTTTACCTTTAGACGTTACCCATACTGACTGGCAGCATAGGCCGGAAAACCCATCTTCTCCAGATCTTCAAATACACGCTAAACGGACCTGCGATCAAGATTAAGCTCTTCGCACAGCTCTTCAAGTAAATCTTCAAATACACGCTAAACGGACCTGCGATCAAGATTAAGCTCTTCGCACAGCTCTTCAAGTAAATGGCCGGTTTCATCTGAAACCGGCCATTGGATTTTTGGGCTACGCCACGGAAATGCCTGTTGTCGTCATGTCATCAACAAGCCAGATGACAGGTGGCTTCCAAGTTCGCTTAAAAATAGACTCCACCGCGCTTGGTAAGGGTTGACGTTACTTTGAACGTGTCGCTGGTGGTGCCACCTGAATAACTCATGCTGCCGAGATACAGGCCGTTGAAGGTGCTGTCGCCGACGGCTGTTCCACCGGTTTTGATCGAATAGCTCGTCCCGGTCTTGATCGTGGGAGCAGAAAGTACCATCGTCGTATATGACTTCGGAATCGTATAGGCGAAGGCGACCGTGCCGTCGGAGGCCACAACCGACATGGTGCGTCCGCTGGTCAGGCTGCCGAGCACCAGAGTGTTCTGCGTCGGTGACGGCACGCTGGTATTACCGCCGATACCGACTAAGGTACCGCCACTGATTTTGAACGTGCTATTGTCGCAGTCGAACGAGCCTTCGGGAGCACTTGAACCGATTGCCACGATAACGCCACCGGTGATGGTCAGGGTGCCGTTGGAATCGATGGCGTCGTTTGACGAGCTTGCACAGTAGACAAGGCCACCGTTGATGGTGAGCGATGTTCCGGCGTTCAGGGCATCATCGGTCGTCTTGATGATCAGGTAGCCGTTGTTGATAGTGAGATCGGTTTTTGCCTCGATCCCTTCCGGGCTGAGACTCACAGTTGTGCCGTTTGACACGTATTCGTACGGGGTTCCGGTGGTCGTTACGGTGATGACACCGTTGTTGATTTCAACGTATGGCGTGGGGTCGTCCGACGTACTGGTTGTGGTGGCATCCTCGTCGATATCCCATCCCGCCGTAATCCCCTTGCCAACGGAGGTGATCGTAATGTAACCGCCGTTGATCACGATATACCCCTTGCCTGTGCCGGTGGTTTCAGCCCCTTCCACCTTGATCCCCTTGCTCTCGTCGTCGATGGTGGTTCCGGTTGCCTTGATCGTAAGGGTGCCGTCGTCGAAGATAAAGCCGTTTACCGAGCGGACAGCATCCCTCGCAGAAACCGCTACGTTAAGCGTTCCGCTGCAAACTCGGATATAGTCGTTGCTGAAGATGCCATGTTTGTAGCTTCCGGTTACATTCAGGGTTCCGCTGCCGCTGAAGACCATGGCACCCTTGCCGAAGAGTGCGGCTTTCATCGTCATGCTGCGGGTGGACGAATCGCTCAGGGTATTGGTCGTGCCCGACGCGGAAACGATGAAAACTTTCTGGGACGATTCGAGGTCAAGAGCAGGGCCGGCGGTTCCGCTGATGGTAACGCCGTTGAGATAGAGCTGGTATGGATTGCTGCTGGTAACGGTAAGGGTTCCGCTTAACTGCCCCGAGAGGTTGTATTTGACGTTGGCGGCAACCGTGGAGTCGATGGTTATGCCATAGGTTGTTTTGGTGACACTGATTGTTGTGCTGCCGGAGGTCAGAAGCGTGACGCCGCCGGTAGTGATGGTCTGGGCCGTTCCCGAGGCGAGCTGGGCCGTGTTCGCAGTAAAATCGATGGTTACCTCATTGGCGAATGTTGTGTTGGCGACCAGGTCGGCACTACTGTAACTGCTGGCCTTATCCGCCACCGAAACGGCATATGTTGAGACATCATATATTCCTGTCCCGGTTTCAGTTTCAGTTTCAGTTCCGGTTGTGTCGGTTGTATCGGTCGTGATTGTTCCGCTGCCGGAATCGCTACCGCAACCGGACAAAAAGGTTGCAGCTATTCCCAATATCAGCATGAGCATGCACAAGCTGCGTACTATGCTTTTCGGGAGCCATCCCCGCCCGCTTCCATATTCTGCCCGTCTGGTTTCATACCTGTCCATGGTGTCTCCTCGCACATTTTCTTAATGTAAACAACTGTAATTACTATTATCATACATGACAAAAACAGGAAGAAATGTGGAAAAAATAAGGAAATATACATACCAGATCGAATCACCGTATATAATGCAGGAATAAAATATGTGATTGAAATTGTGTCGTCTGGAGGGCCAGCATGGACATCAGCGTGCGCTATAAGCTTTTTCTTGTGATTCTGGCGACAGCCTGCATGGCTGTCCTCAGTTCGACATTGATCGCGGAATGGAGCCTTGAGAGAGGATACATCAAGTTAGTCAACTCGATGGAGCAGTCAAGTCTTTCACATCTGGCAGTAACTCTTGAGAATGAGTACCGTAATGAGAAGAGTTGGGATTTTATTCGGAACGATCCGCAACGCTGGCAGGCTATGGTTGCCCGCTCCCTGCCGGAAGCCGAAATGCCACCCGGGGAGCGTTTTCATCACTGTCCCCCTCCGCCCGGCAGGCCCGGCAATGCGCCGCCTCATTTCCCGACTCCCACCGGAGGCGATAGCTTGAGGTCGCCATTGCCGCCCCCTTTGAATCACCAGTTGCATAAACGCCTGTTTCTGCTGGATGAGAATAAAAAAGCCATACTCCATGCTGCTGTTCCGTCCGGCAACGCCATGACACCGATTTCCTGCCAGGGGAAAGTCGTCGGCTATCTGGGGCTGTCACCGCGGACAGATAGTTCGGAAATGCCGCATAAGCGGTTTTTAAAAGAGCAGAAACAGGAACTCTTGCTTCAGGCAATGGCGATCGTGGCTCTTGCTGCGGTACTGTCGCTTTTGATGACCAGACGGCTTGTCCGTCCGTTACATGAGCTGGCACAGGCAACGCATCAAATGGCCGCCGGAACATTCAACGTTCGGGTTCCGGTGGGGTCGCGTGACGAACTGGGGCAACTGGCCCAGGATTTCAACTCCCTGGCACTATCCCTTGAGCAGAGCGAGCAAGTGCGAAAACAATGGGTCGCCGACATCTCCCACGAACTGCGAACACCGCTTGCCATTTTACAAGGTGAGATAGAAGCATTACAGGATGGTATCCGTCAGCCGGACGCAGGGGCCGTCAAATCTCTGCACAATGAAACCCTGCGTCTTGGCAGGCTGGTGGATGACCTGTTTCAACTATCGCTTTCAGACGCGGGCGCTCTTACCTACCGGAAAACCGATCTGGATCTGATTGAGTTACTAAGGGAAACCCTGGGAGCTTATCAGCCCCGATATGGTGCAAAAGGAATTGGCATTGAAACGGAAATGATACAAGAGGATGAGGTGGTTGTTTTTGGCGATCGGGAACGACTGCGTCAACTGTTTTCCAATGTACTTGATAACTCGCTCAAGTACACCGATGCCGGAGGAGTGGTCATGATAACAGTTGAGCGGCATGAAAACAGGGTAAGCGTCGTTTTTGCCGACTCGGCTCCCGGCGTGCCGCCGTTTGCATTGGAACGTCTTTTTGACCGGCTTTACCGGGTCGGATCTTCTCGCAACCGTTCAACCGGAGGGGCGGGGCTTGGTCTGGCAATTTGCCGGAATATTGTTGAAGCGCATGGGGGGACCATTACCGCACAACCATCAACAGCCGGTGGCCTGATGATACGCATTGAGCTGCCGGAGGTCTGGAGCTGATCATGGGTGAATTGATTCTGATAGTGGAAGATGAGGATAAACTTGCCTGCCTGATGTCGGATTACCTGGAAAAGGACGGGTTTAAAACGGTATGCCTGGGTAACGGCGCGGTTGTTACGGATTGGGTGCGGGAGCATAAACCGGTGCTTGTTCTGCTGGACCTGATGCTGCCGGGCAAGGGCGGTTTTGACATCTGCAAGGAGATCAGGAGTTTTTCCTCCCTGCCTGTTATCATGACAACAGCCAGGGTAGAAGAAATTGATCGCCTGCTCGGTCTCGAACTGGGGGCTGACGATTATATCTGCAAGCCGTTCAGCCCGCGTGAGGTTGTTGCACGGGTCAAGGCGGTTTTACGGAGAGCCGGTGGCGGGATGCATCTTCAGATAAAAGGTCTTGAGCTTGATGAGTCGCGCTATGCGGCCCTGCTTGATGGTCATAATCTGGGTCTGACGGCCGTTGAATTCAAATTGCTCCGGTTTCTTGCCGCAAACCCTGGGAGAATCTACGGTCGGCAGCAGTTGATGGATCACATATATCCAGATGAGCGGGTGGTGGCAGACCGTACTATTGATAGCCACATAAAGAAGCTGCGAAAGAAAATTTCAGTGGCAAGGCCAGATCAGGAGCTTATCTGCTCGGTGTACGGTGTGGGATACAAGTTCGATCCCGCAGGCACTGCATAAAAGGACTTATATGCAAATTTAGATTTCATCAAAGGTTTCACGGTAGATGGAGGTTGAATAAACATGCTTCATGGAGTTTTTGAGTTTATCAAGGCTGAATCACACAGCCAGCACCTGCATGGGCATCGGGCATAACTGCCACCAGCCCATGTAGTGCCGGATGTCTGACTATCTGTTGCACCTGCTCTTCTGCCTGTTGCTCCAGCTCCCTGGCATGGATCAACAGTTGGCAGGGGCTTACTGCACCTTCTGACAATCTTTACTCACCTTTAATGATTGCGTGCTGCGTGGCAATCACTACAGTTACTCTTGTACAGTTCATCACCAATATCCACCGGATGTACAAACTGGCCGCTTGTCTGCTGGCTGGTTGGTATGTTTTCCTGCACCTGGTTTATTATGGTGTGGCAAAGGTTACAATCCTTGGAGATAACCCTGCCCTCGGCGGATTTATGCTTGCCATCATGGCAACGGAAACAGCCCAGGGTGTAGAAATGCCCGATATGATTGGGGTAAGTGCTCCAGGAAACCTTCATTTTAGGGAAGTAGTTACGCTTGTAGATGGCCTGCACCTGTTTGATTGCCTGCTCCAGTTCGGCTGTCTTCTTGGTTAGCACCTCTGGATAGTTTTTGGCGTAGTAATCCCGCAAACCAGAATCAATTGCTGCAACCGCTTCCTCGGTTGTTTCATAGGGTTTTTCCAACAGCTCTACAGACGCTTTTTTAATATATGGCAGGCTTCTGTCAATGGTGCCAGAAACAAAGTTATGGTCCATCTCCTCGCCTGGTGCATAGTAGATATGGGTCGGCTTATTGTGGCAGTCGGTGCAATCCATTAAACGCTGATTGTTGGCCTGTATCTCTTCTCTTGACAGACGGTTATCTTCATCAAAGTATTCAATCAACTTACCATCATCGCCCATAACAGCCACATAGGGAATGCTTAAACGCTTCTTATCACCGGCAATGTAATGGACTTCCCGCCCAACATGCCAATGGATACCCATTGCATTGGGAGTTTTTGGGGTGCCGCCAATTTTAATAAGCATATCAATCTCACGGGGTGAGTTATCCTCACCGGAGGCATAGTGATAAAATACCTTCTGACGGCCTGAATAGAACTTCTCCGGCCAGTGACAATGCTCACAGGTACCACGTGCAGGACGCAGATGCTCTATCGGCGTCTCAATCGGTGTTGGCCATGAACCGGTCAACACCACCCAGATCTGCCTCAGGCCCGACAGCTTGGCTTTTACATACCATTCTGCCCCTGGCCCCACATGGCATTCCACGCATTTAACCCGTGAGTGTGGAGAACTTTTCCAGGCTGTATACTCAGGTTCCATCACCGTATGGCACATCTGTCCGCAGAAGGATGGTGATTCTGTGTACTCAAACCCTTTGATGGATGAAATACCAACAACAAGGGCAAAAACAGTGCTACAGAGGATGACAATAACTGACAGTTTAAGAATGTGCGGTTCGTTAAAGTCTATGCGGGGCATAGGCGGCAGGTCACTGTCTGGAGCTGCCCGCAATTTTCTTCTGGTCAGCCATGCCCCCAGGGGAACCAGCAACAGCCCTGCAACCAGCAGACCAGGGAAAAGGATGTAAACCACCATCCCCAGGTAGGGGTTATCAAAACCGGCCAGAAGGTCAAATATGATGAACCCTATGGTACAGACTGCGGACACTGCCACCAGCAAAAGGCCAATTATGCTGATAAGGTTCTTAAAGTAACGATAATTTCTTTGTTGACTTTCACCCACTTTAAATCGCCTCCCTCAATTAAAACCACCAGAATGTGGTTAATATAAAAAACTTAACTTAATTAGTAATGAATGGCTAATCTGTCTAGCACAGACCCATGCTGACTCTCAACCTAAAATTAAAATTTGAAATTTTATAAGTCAGATGCGATTGATCAGGTTAGCTGCACAGGCTGCACCAAAGCCATTGTCTATATTTACAACCGTCACCCCGCTGGCACATGAATTAAGCATCCCCAACAGTGCAGCAACACCACCAAAGGCAGCACCATAGCCAACTGATGTTGGTACAGCAATTACGGGTCGTTCCACCAGACCGCCCACCACAGACGGCAAAGCACCCTCCATGCCAGCCACAACTATCAGCACAGAGGCAGCCCGAAGTTGATCAAGCCTGGCAAGCAGTCGGTGGATACCGGCCACACCAACATCGCAGACAAGCTCTGCCCTGTTGCCCAAAAAACGGGCCGTAACCAGTGCTTCACTGGCCACCGGCAGGTCAGATGTGCCTGCTGCCACAACTAATATTGTGCCACGGCCTGTATCTTCAGGCGGAGTTTTCACCAGTGTCAGGCAACGTGCATCAACATGGTAGTTTGCCTCTGTAAACCGCTCCAGAAGCATATCCGCCTTCTGCTGACAAAGCCTGGTAACAAGAAGGTCGGTACCATTATCAGCCATTGCAACCATAATACTGCTGATCTGCTCTGCACTTTTGCCTTCACCATAGATGATTTCCGGCTGGCCCTGCCTCAATTCACGGTGATGATCCACACAGGCAACACCTATATCCTCAAAAGGTAACGCCTTTAAGCGGGCCAGGCCGTCATCAATCGTAGTTTCACCGTTTGCAATTGCATTAAGTAGCTGTCTGATGGTTTTTTCCTGCATTGTTACTCCTTGTAAACAGTTTTATAACTCAGGCATGTATAGCATGGCAGTTCACGGATTTTTTTTAGTATACAGTACAATCCTTAAATCAACCCACCAGTTTAACAATACGAAAACATTATGTTATCAGGCTAAAGCAGTGGACTTGATCCGGTCTTTCTGATACATCTTTCAAGTTATTAAAACAATACTGACAAGGAAGGGACTTGTAAAAATGGGTAAGACTACCGCAGAGAAAATTTTTGCCGCCCATCTGGTTGATGAGCCATTCAGCGGCACCAAGGTACTGAAACTGGATGTGGTTTTATGCCACGAAATCACCACTCCGATTGCAATTGATGACCTGATTGCAAGGGGTAAAGACCGCGTTTTTGATGCCAGCAAGATCAAGGCGGTAATTGACCATGTAACGCCATCCAAAGATTCCAAAACAGCCACCCAGGCCAAAATACTGCGGGATTGGGCCCGTCGTCACAATATAAAGGATTTTTTTGATGTAGGTGCCAATGGTGTCTGCCACGCCCTTTTTCCTGAAAAAGGTTTTATCCGCCCTGGTAACACGGTCATCATGGGTGATTCCCACACCTGTACCCACGGTGCCTTCGGTGCCTTTGCAGCCGGTGTTGGCACCACAGACCTGGAAGTTGGTATCCTGAAGGGGGTTTGTGCCTTCCGTGAGCCTAAGACCATCCGTGTTAATGTGAACGGAGAGCTGCCCAAAGGTGTTTATGCCAAGGATCTGATCCTGACCCTGATCGGCCAGATCGGTGTCAACGGTGCAACTGACCGTGTGCTGGAGTTCCAGGGCAGCACCATTGATGCCATGAGCATGGAATCCCGCATGACGGTATGCAACATGGCCATTGAAGCGGGCGGCACCTCTGGCATCTGTATGCCGGATATGACCACGGTCGAGTACCTCTGGCCCTTTATATCCGATGAATTTGCCTCTAAGGAAGCAGCCCTGGCAGACTATCAGCAGTGGTGTTCTGATCCTGATGCAGCCTATGAGCAGGTCATAGAGATTGATGCCACCAGGCTGGTTCCGGTTGCAACCTTTAATTACAAGCCGGATCAGGTGAAACCGATCACCGAATTTACAGATAACCGGGTGGATCAGATCTATCTTGGTTCCTGCACCAATGGCCGTCTGGAAGATTTACGGATTGCAGCAAATATACTGAAAGGCCATAAACTGGCCGAGCATGTGCGGGGGATACTATCGCCTGCCACCCCCAAGATTTACCGTGATGCCATGAAAGAGGGGCTGATTGATATTTTCCTGGATGCAGGCTTCTGTGTTACCAACTCCACCTGCGGTGCCTGCCTGGGAATGAGTAACGGTGTAATGGCTGAAGGTGAGGTCTGTGCCTCCACCACCAACCGTAACTTCAACGGCAGGATGGGTAAAGGCGGGATGGTGCATCTGATGTCACCTGCCACTGCGGCAGCTACAGCCATTGAGGGTAAAATAGCTGATCCCAGAAAGTATCTATAGTTTGGGACTGATTTATTACTCAGCAGGTTTAACCACTTTTATAAATAAGGAGCTGAAATTATGAAAACCTTTGGAGGACCGGCTGTTTTTCTTGACCGTGCTGACATCAATACAGATGAAATCATCCCGGCAAAATATCTGACGGAAATCACCAAGCAGGATCTTAAACCGTATATCCTTGAAGATCTGAAACTGGATGACTTTGATCCAAAAGGCGAAAAACTCAAGCAGGCCCGTGTAGTGGTATCCCGTGCCAACTTTGGCTGCGGTTCTTCCCGCGAACATGCTCCCTGGGTTTTTGAGGTGAATGATATTACTGCTGTTGTGGCCGAATCCTTTGCCCGTATCTTCCGGCAGAATATGTTTAACTGTGGTATGGCAGCCATTGAACTGCCCAAGGCAGAGCTTGATGAGATCTTTGCTTTTTCGGCAGCAACCGATGCCAATATGGCCATAGATATTGAAGTCCAGACCCTGACAATCGCTGGCAATGGCCAGCAGAAACAGTTTAAGTTTGAGCTTTCTCCCTTTGATAAAGCATTGGTTCTGGCCGGCGGCTGGGTGGATTACGCTGATAAGAAATATTAGGTGTTATGATTACTGAATAAAAAAGGGGTGGACTTTTGTCCACCCCTTTTTTATTGCTGCAATTTTTCCAGGAACTATCCCTTTTGCACTACTATCTGCCATTGTGCATCACCAGTCTTTTTAAGTGATTGCACTGTACAGTTATTGTGGGCACACCAGGCTGGAATGTTATCCACTGCCTGGGCACAATCAAAATCAATTGTGTAGGTATCTCCACTGGCAGAGCTTTCAACTGCCGCAATCAACGCATCCAACGGTGCAGGACACATATTCCCCAACATGTTAATTTCATGATTCATCTGCTAACTCCTTTTTTGTTTTTTATGGTACAGCATCCAAGCCATTATGGAAGCACCTGCAATAATAGAAAGTCCGCTTACAAGCCCCTGCCATGCTAATAATGAACTGTTAATCAGGCAGTGGCTGATAATACAACCACTGGCTAAAGAAGCACCAATACCCATGGCCAAACCACCAAAAGCAGCCTTGAGTGTAGCCTTGGCATCCCCCACCCTGAAGCGAAATTCACCCGCCCCTTTTGCTGCAAGAAATCCTCCTGACATAACCCCCAGCACAAAAAGTATTCCCCAGTGTAACCTTGGTTTATCAGAGATCAACAGTGTAAGCAGGTTACCACTTGGGCCGGCGAAGGCAACCCCCACGGTTCTGCCGGTTGCCTCTGCCAAAGGCCAGGCCACAACAAGCAGTAGCCCGAACATTGCAGCAGTAGCCGCTGGATGCCAGCGGGCTTCAAAAAGCAAATGCCTGATACCAGTATGCTCAGGGGGCAGACTGAACTGCTTTGGTGCTGGCTTAGTCAGTGCCCTGAAGATCCAGGCAAGCAACAGCACTGCCATCCCCACAACCAGCCACCAGTGTGATACATCCAATGTTTCGTAGACAAAAGCCTGATCAAGTTCAAGCTCTCGCACAGCCAGGTAGATTGGCTTCAGTGGCCCTGCTTTTGTAAATTCCACACCAACCATAAAGCATAACAAGGCGATCCAGGCTGTAATTACTCCTTCACCTGTGCGTACCCACATGGTTGCCGGACAAAAACCAGCCAGCATCATTCCGACACCAAAGATCAAACCACCAACTATGGCACTGACAGGCTGAAAATAGACCTCTTCAAGTTCCATGTATTCAAACGTTGCCAGGCCATAGACCCCAACTGCATGAATCAAGAGAATTATCGCCACCATGTAGAGTGCGATTGGCCGCCTGAGTACACTTTCACGAACCAGTGCAACTGTACAGAAACGCCCACGCTGAATTATAAAACCAAGTAAAATGCCTATAATAAAACCTGTCCAGATCATTCTTTTTTTAACTCCATCTCTCTTAAAATTTACTTACTTTCCGTTAATATATATCAATTAAACCAGTTGCTTAGCAAATAGATAATCTGATATAAAAGCGTTTACAATTATCGATTTTATCAATGGTGCTCCATGACATTGAATCAACTCAATATTTTTATGGCCGTTGCAGACTTGCAAAGTTTTTCCAAAGCTGGAGAGCAGGTAAGCCTTGCACAATCAACTATAAGCCAGCATATCAGAGCTTTAGAAGATGAATTATCTGTCTATCTGTTTGACCGGCTTAAGACTGAGGTTAAACTGACACCGGCAGGCAAACTTTTTTACAGCCATGCTGCTGCAATACTGAAAAGCTGTGAGGATGCAGCCTGTGCAATCAAGAGTTTCAGAGGAATACATAATGCACAACTGAGAATAGGTGCCAGCACCATACCAGCAAGCTGCCTGATCCCTGACCTTTTAGGCATGGTACAGGATCGTTATCCGGGTATCAGGCTTGAAGTTATCCAGGGTGATTCGCAGCAGGTTTTAAAACTGCTACATGAAGATAAAATTGAGCTGGCATTGGTAGGAATGAATCCCAGAAGCGACTCGATTGATTTCCACAGATTTAAAGATGACAGAATTATGTTAGTTGGCAACCGAACCTGTAACGGCCCGACTGAAATAGGGATCACCGATCTTACGAGAATCAAGCTGATATTAAGGGAATCAGGCTCTGGTACCCAACAAGCTGTTGATTCTGCTTTAAGACAACTGGGGCTGAACCTGTCAAATTTGCAGGTGGCCGCCAAGCTTGGCAGTAGTGAGGCATTGCGAAGAGCAGTTATCAGCAGCAATGCATTTGCCTTCATATCTGAACTGGCTGTAGAACCTGATCTGTCTAGTGGGTTATTACAGGAAATAACCATAACAGGCCTTAATATCAGCCGCAGTTTCTATCTGGCCTGGAAACGTCAGGTAACAATCTCGCCAGCGGGGGCTGCCTTTAAAAATCTACTGATTTCAGGTGATTAACAACCGTTCTTTAACTTGCTTTTTTCATAAACTGACAGCATATTCAGTTAAAACAGATGAGGGGGATTTATGTTTGGATTTGGAATGCCAGAACTTATAGTCATACTTGTTATTGTCTTATTTATTTTTGGTGCAGGCAGACTGCCTGAGATAGGATCGGCTTTAGGGAAAAGTATCAAAAACTTTAAAAATGCATCTGACGGCAAAGATGAAATAGAGATCAAACCTAAAAAAGAAGACTGATCCATCATTAAAAAAGCCAGTAGAGCAAGTCTACTGGCTTTTTTTTGACTATTCAAGCAAGTATATTTAGTGACCTGATTTACCAGCCACCTGTACACGAATCAGGGCACGGGCCAAGGCTGCCTCATAAATCTTGAACTGTTTGTCTTCAGGTGACAGTTCTTTCAGTTTGGCCTCTGCCCTGCCAAGTGCAGCTTTAGCTCGAGACAGATCAATTTCATCAGATTTTTCAGCGGTTTCCACAAGTACAATAATTTTATCATCACGAACTTCAAAGTAACCCCAGTTCAGAGCCATACTGGTCAGACGTCCGTCCTGCTTATAGCCCAGCTCTCCAATCTGAAGAGATGTCAAAAATGGTGAGTGGCCTGGCAATACACTGAATTCACCCAGTTTACCGGTTGCAGTCACTTCATCCACCATTTCATCCAGAACTTTTTTGTAAGGAGTGACTATTTCAAGCTTCATTTTTTCTGCCATGATCTATCCTTAAGCAATGAAAATCAGTAATTAAACTGCTGCCAGCTTCTTGCCCTTTTCAATCGCTTCTTCAATAGTACCAACCATATAGAATGCCTGCTCAGGCAGATCATCATATTTACCAGCAACAATCTCTTTAAACGCCATAATGGTGTCTTTCAGCTCAACATAAACACCTGGTGTACCGGTAAAAGCCTCGGCCACATGGAAAGGCTGGGACAGGAAACGCTGGATTTTACGGGCACGGGCAACAACCAGCTTATCCTCTTCTGACAGTTCATCCATACCAAGGATGGCAATAATATCCTGTAGATCCTTGTATTTTTGCAGCACGTACTGAACAGAGCGAGCTACTTCATAGTGTTCTTCACCAATTACCTGTGGATCAAGAATGCGGGAGGTGGAATCCAGCGGGTCAACCGCAGGGTAAATCCCAAGCTCTGCAATCTGACGTGAAAGAACTGTCGTTGCATCCAAGTGGGCAAAAGCAGTTGCCGGTGCAGGGTCAGTCAAGTCATCGGCAGGTACATAGATCGCCTGAACAGATGTAATGGAGCCTTTGTTGGTGGATGTAATTCGCTCCTGCAACTCACCCATTTCTGTAGCCAGTGTAGGCTGATAACCCACTGCTGAAGGGATACGACCCAGAAGTGCAGAAACTTCAGAACCAGCCTGTGTAAAGCGGAAGATATTATCTACAAACAGCAGAACGTTCTGATTTTCTTCATCACGGAAGTACTCAGCAATGGAAAGTGCTGTCAGGGCTACACGGGCACGGGCACCAGGAGGCTCGTTCATCTGACCGTAAACCAGAGCTGCTTTATCAATAACTCCTGACTCTTTCATCTCTTCCCAAAGGTCATTACCTTCGCGGGTACGCTCACCAACACCGGCAAAAACAGAGAAACCACCGTGCTGCTTGGCGATGTTATTGATCAGCTCCATAATCAGAACTGTCTTGCCAACACCGGCACCACCGAACAGGCCGATTTTACCACCCCTTGCATAGGGTGCAAGAAGGTCAACAACCTTGATACCAGTGGTAAACGCCTCAACCTTGGTGGACTGGTCTGCAAAGGAAGGGGCATCACGGTGAATTTCATACTCCTTCTCATGACCTATCGGACCACGCTCATCAACAGGCTCACCAATAACGTTGATAATACGACCCAGAGTCTTACGGCCAACAGGGGCACAGATCTGCTTACCCATATCAACAACATCCTGACCACGTTTGAGGCCATCGGTTGAATCCATGGCAATGGTGCGGACAGAGTTTTCACCCAAGTGCTGTGCAACCTCAAGTACCAGGTTGTTTTCACGCTCATCAATTGCAGGGTTGGTAACCCGCAATGCGTTGTAGATCGGTGGTAGTTGACCCGGCTCAAACTCGACGTCCACAACAGCGCCGATAACCTGAGAAATCTTACCTTTGTTCTGACTCATCTAACTACTCCCCCCTGGGCCTGCTTGGCCAACAGTATCTGTTAAGTTAAGTAATTAACCTTTTATTGATTCAGCACCAGAGATGATTTCCATCAGCTCTGTGGTAATTGCTGCCTGACGGGCACGGTTATACTGCAAGGTTAGTTTGCCAATCATTTCAGAAGCATTCTTGCTGGCACTGTCCATAGCTGTCATCCTGGCACCATGCTCACCTGCCACTGATTCCAGCATTGCCTTAAAGATCTGCACCTCAATATTCTTGGGCAGAATTTCACCCAGCAGCTCCTTAATTGATGGCTCATAAATATATTCTATAGCAGGCTCATCAGTTGCTGATGCTTCCTGTTCAGAGGGCTGAACCGGCAGAATCTGCTGAAAAGTAATGTCCTGTGTCATAACGGTTTTGAAGGCATTAAACAGGATCACGACACGGTCATACTGCTCTTCAAGATAACCCTCTATGACCTCTTGGGCCAGCAATGCGGCAGTCTGATAGTTTGGCTTGGAAATCAGATTGGGATAGTTTTTGGCAATAGTGTGGCGACGCTTCAGAAAATCATAACCTTTACGTCCCAAGGTAACTATCGAAATATCTTCGTAACCTGACTGGTGTTCTTTGATATAGCGGTCAGCAGCCTTGCAGAGGTTGGCGTTAAATCCACCGCAGAGACCACGGTCAGATGTAATCACCAGCAACAGCAGTTTTTTTGCATCACGCACCTCTAAAAGCGGATGTGCATCACCTTCCACTGAACCCGCCAGTGATTGCAGTACCTCTTCCATCTTGCAGGCATAGGGCCTTGCAGCTACGATGTTTTCCTGGGCACGGCGTAACTTGGCAGCAGAAACCATCTTCATAGCCTTGGTTATCTGGCTGGTGTTCTTTACAGATTCAATCCGCTTTTTTATAGATTTAAGACTTGGCATATTTTAACCGTCCCTGACCTAGGCGGAAAATTCCTTTTTAAACTGATCCAGAGCATTCGCCAGCTTTTCCTTGACAGAGTCATCAATCTGCTTCTTCTCACGCAGCTCACTCAGTACATCACTGGCACGGTTTTCAATAAAGGCATACAGCTCTGTCTCGTAACGTCCTAACAAACTAACAGGATAATCATCTACATAACCGTTGTTGGCCGCAAAGATGATCAGAACCTGTTTTTCAAATGGAAGTGGACGATACTGAGGCTGCTTCAGAATCTCAACCAGGCGTTCACCACGAGCAAGCTGCATCTGTGTTGCACGGTCAAGGTCTGAACCAAACTGTGCAAAGGCCGCCATTTCACGATACTGGGCAAGGTTAAGACGCAGTGTACCTGCAACCTGTTTCATCGCCTTGGTCTGGGCAGAACCACCTACCCGTGAAACCGAGATACCAACGTTAATGGCAGGACGCACACCAGAGTGGAACAGGTCAGACTCCAGGAAGATCTGTCCATCTGTAATTGAAATTACGTTGGTTGGAATATAGGCAGAAACGTCACCGGCCTGTGTCTCTATGATCGGCAGTGCGGTCAGAGAACCTGCACCAGCATCATCGGACAGTTTGGCAGCACGCTCCAACAGACGGCTGTGCAAATAGAAAACATCACCAGGATAGGCTTCACGGCCTGGCGGACGACGCAGCAGCAGGGAAAGCTGACGATAGGCCACAGCCTGCTTTGAAAGGTCATCATAGATAATCAAGGCATGTTTGGCGTTATCGCGGAAGTACTCACCCATGGTAACACCGGCGTAGGGTGCAATAAATTGCAGCGGTGCGGACTCAGAAGCAGTGGCGGCAACCACAATGGTGTAGTCCATTGCACCGTTTTCCTGCAACTTGGAAACAACCTGGGCCACGGTGGAACGCTTCTGACCAATGGCAACATAGATACAAACAACATCGCCACCCTTCTGGTTGATGATAGTATCCATTGCAACGGCTGTTTTACCGGTCTGACGGTCACCAATGATCAGCTCGCGCTGTCCACGGCCAATCGGAACCATTGAGTCAATCGCCTTCAGTCCAGTAGCCATCGGCTCATGCACTGACTTACGGAGAACAATACCAGGGGCTTTGATCTCAACCTTGCGGTAATGTTCGGTCACAATGGGGCCTTTACCGTCAATCGGCTCACCAATTGCGTTAACAACACGACCGACCATTGCAGGGCCAACCGGAACCTCAACAATTCTTCCAGTCCGCTTGACAGAATCGCCCTCTTTAAGTGCTATGTAATCACCAAGGACTGCAGCACCAACGTTGTCTTCTTCAAGGTTAAGTACCATGCCAGAAATACCGCCAGGGAATTCCAGCAATTCGCCAGCCATTGCACCTGACAAGCCATGAATACGGGCAATACCATCACCAATGGAGATGATTGTACCTGTTTCAGAGACCTCAATCTCTTTGCCGTACTCCTTGATCTGCTTCTTGATAATCTCGCTGATTTCCTCGGCTCTTAATTCCATAGTAAGTGCCTACCCCTTCTGTAATATATCGTGAATTCGTGCCAACTGCGTCTTTGCACTGCTATCATACTCAATGTCACCAATCTGCGTTACCATGCCAGATATGAGCGACTCATCCACATTAACCTCTAAAACTGCCTTTTTCCCTGTCTGCTTTTCCATCGCCTCCTTAATAGCCGCAATCTGGGCATCTGATAGCGGGAAAGCAGATGTGATCACAGGACGGATCACACCAAGCTGCTCATCGGCCAACTTGCCATAGGCTTCAATTATTTGTGGCAGACAACCAACACGGTGCTTATCAACCAGCAGCAGCAGAAAATTTGCCACAAACTCGTTACAGCCAAACTTTGCAACCAGATCCTGCATAATCTGCTGTTTCTGGCCGATGGTCAGGGCCGGATTACCAAAGGCAGCACCCAGTTCATAACTGGAGCCAAACACGCTGGCGATCTGCCCAAGATCCTGACTGAAGCGATCAATCAGTCCACTTTCCGAGCCAAGCTGAACCAAAGCCTTGGCATAGCGTCTAGCAATGGCGTTATTGATCACAACTGCACCACCTTCCCAAGGTAATCCTCAACCATTCGATCATGATCAGCCTGGACAACAGCATTATTCAGCTTTCCGGTTGCAAGCTCAACTGACAGCCTGGCAGCTTCTGCACGCAGGGCAGCACGGGCCTTCAGCACTTCCTGATCAGCAGCCTGGGCAGCCTGGGCCACAACCTTGGCTGCTGAAGCTTCGGCTTCGGCAATTATACGCTGCTTCTCAAGCTCAGCATCCTTAAGCATTGACTCACGGAGCTGATCAATTTCCTGATTAGCCCTGTCAAGTTTCTCGTTATATTCCTTCAACTTGGCCTCGGCAGCCTCACGGGCAACACCAACCTCTTGCAGATCCTGCTCGATTTTCTTCTGACGCTCCGACAACTTACCCTTCAAGTCAGCCTTTTTCATGGCCCAGACCAGAATGGCCACCAGAAACGAAAAGTCAATTACACGCCAGATGAAATCCTTCATTACTGCCGAAGAATCTGCATGATCACCAGCGGCAACCGCAACAGAAGCTGTCAGCAACAGAACTGACACAGTAAGGACGGAGAGGATATCCCGTTTCTTTACAAGCTTGAACATTGTTTAGATGCTCCTCCCCAGAATTTTTTCACAAATATCGTTGGACAAGCATTCAGCCTGTTCTTTCAGCATTACCTTGGCAGAAGCAGACTCTGTAGCTATCCGCTCACGGATTGCACCCAGAGAGCCGGAAGCATCCTGACGGGCTTTTTCCATCAAGCGTGCTTCTTCTTCCTGGGCAGACTTAACCAGTTCAGCACGTCTGGCACCAGCCTCAGACCTGGCATCTTGCAGGCGAGCCTCATACTGGGACACCCTGGACTGCACCTGTTCATCCACTGCCACTGCTTTTTCCCTGGCAGCCTGGATTTCCTGACGACGCTGGGCCAGCATAGCCCTGATCGGCTTGTACAGGAATAGATTCAGTATCAGAACCAAAAGCCCGAAGTTTATTAATTGTAGTACAAATGCGAGGTCGAGATTGATCACGACAAACCCCTTATGCTGCTGGATAGAAAAATTCAGTTATACCTGGTACACAAAAATATGCCTGGCCTTCTCAGGTCAGGCATAAAACATAGACTAGCTATCATGCCTGTATACGGCCTGTCAACCCCAAAGTGTCGTTTTTTATTTAATATATCCTGTTTATTTCATGCCTGTATCAGATCAATAATACGTATCAACTCATCGTCCGAGTTAAAATATATCTCCAGTGCCCCTTTACCTGTTTTGCCACGTTTTATGGCAATCCTGGTCTGGAATTGCTTCTGTAGCTGCTCCTCCAGGGCATTCATCAGGAGATCCGGCTGCTGAACCAGCTTTTCCGCCTTGCGGACACCACGCTTCAGCCGCTTAACCAGCTCCTCGGCACCACGTACATTCAACATCCGCTTCAATATCTCGTTGCGGGCCTGCATGATCAGCTCTTCATCTTCCAATCCCAGGATAGCACGGGCATGTCCCATGGTCAGACGGTTTTCCAGCAGATCCTGCTGCACCTCATCTGGCAGACGCAGCAAACGTAAAGCATTGGTCACTGTAGTGCGGTTTTTACCGACCCGTCTGGCAACCTCTTCCTGGGAAATCCCGAACTGCTCCACCAGAACACGGTAGGCCTGGGCCTCTTCAATGGAGTTCAGATCCTCCCGTTGGATATTCTCAATCAGGGCCAGCTCCATCACAACATCTTCTGAAGCATCCCGTATAACCACCGGAAGTTCCCGCAGACCGGCCTTCTGGGCTGCCCGCCAACGCCGTTCACCGGCAATTATCTCATAATAGCCATCCTGCTTTGCCACAACCAGTGGCTGAATAATCCCTTTTTCACGGATTGATGCTGCCAGCTCCTCCAGCTTTTCTGCTGAAAACTGCTTGCGAGGCTGATTTCTGTTGGGTCTGACCTGCTCAATCGGGCAAAGAAAGTACTGTTTATCATCAATGGTGCTGACCACTGGCAAGAGGGCTGCCATCCCCCTGCCCAGACCTGTTTTTTTAGCCATGTTGCCTCTCCCGCTGAATCAGCTCCCTCGCTAACTGCAAATAGGCTGTTGCTCCCTTGGAAGTAATATCATAATAGATAATCGGTTTACCGTGACTGGGAGCCTCGGACAGGCGGACATTACGGGGTACCACCACATCAAAGGCCTCGCTTGGGAAGTGTTCCCTGATCTCATCCTCCACATCCTTGGAAAGACGGTTACGGCCATCGGCCATTGTCAGCAGAATCCCTTCAATGGCTATGCCTGGATTCAACCCCTTCTGAACCAGCCTGATTGTATTCAGAATCTGGGACAGACCTTCCATAGCATAAAACTCACATTGCAGTGGTATCAACACTGTATTAGCGGCTGTCATGGCATTGATGGTCAACAGGCTTAAGGATGGCGGGCAATCAATCAGAATGTAATGGTAATGTTTCTGTAAGGTTTCCAGGGCCTGCTTAAGTTTCAGCTCACGGCCAATGGCAGCCGCCAGCTCCAGCTCTGCACCGGCCAGGTCTGTAGTGGCAGGAAGAATATGCAGATAGGGATGGCCTGTATCAACTATCAGACTGGCTGGTTCAGCATCGTTAATCAGCAGATCATAGATCGACTGCTGCAACTGGGTCTTATCAACACCAACACCACTGGTGGCATTTCCCTGGGGATCTATATCAACCAGCAGAGTTGGTTTTTCCGCTGCTGCCAGGGCTGCGGCCAGATTGATTGCGGTGGTTGTCTTGCCCACCCCGCCCTTTTGATTTGCAATACAGATGATTTTAGCCATTGGAATTAGGATTTTTCCTGAAATTTATTTTTTTTACAAGGAATGGTTACATACCATATTAAGAGTCAAATCACCAAAAAATTCATTTCTGATCTATGCCGCTGGCCTCACAAACAGCTCTGAAATCCTGGCCTGGTGCTGCTTCCAGCTTCAATATCCGGCCATTTTTCGCCCTGAATTCAAGTCTTATGCAATGCAACATCAGGCGTACAGCATCGGCACCACCATAGGTTTTATCAC
>CAZRKG010000001.1:20456-57845 GCA_964600635.1 uncultured Geobacter sp.
CAGGTTATCAGCAGCCAGATGAACCCTGATCTGATGGGTACGTCCAGTCACCGGCTGGGCCTCCAGCAGAGACATCTTATCACCACTGGCCAGCAGACGGAAATCTGTCCGGGCTGGCCGTCCTTCCGGCAACACCCCCCAACGGGCTGGCCCCACCTTGGCTATAGGGCCATCGGCTGACCAGGCTTCATGTGCAGGATTGCCTGAAACCAGGGCCAGATAATGCTTGATAATCTGTCCATCTCTGAAAAGCTGTGACAACCAGGCTGCGGACTGACGATGCCTGGGAAACAACATTAATCCTGATGTACCCCGATCCAGTCGATGCACCACCCGTACCGGTTCCTGAATCCCCTGTCTGGCAAACTCTTCTGACACCCAGTATTCCAGTGTACCCTTTAACTGATAAGGTGTCCGTTGGCTGGCCACCCCTGTTGGTTTGTTCACCGCCAGCAGGTTATCGTCCTGATACACAATGGCCGATGGCTCAAGCACCAGATTCCTGAACTCCCCGGGCTGCATGATACCAACTGTAAGGCAATCTCCCTCCTGCACCTTGCGGGATGCAACCCGAACCATGCTGCGGTTAAGGGCACAACCTCCACGGTCAATAATCCGCCTTGCCTCACCCTTGCTGATCTCAGCAAGACTTGCCAGGGCATCATCCATCCTAATTCCAGAAAGGCAGGTCGGTATCTTCAGCTCTTTTATCATTTAGAAACATTCCACTTTAAATCAGGATTGGGACATTGAGTAGATAAACGTAATTCCAATTCCAGATCGAAGATGGATTCAAGGCGGCGAGGAGATCGGCGACGAAGGCGTACACGTAGTACGTTGAGAAGCCAATGACGAGCCAACGAAGAAGACGCTTTGATATGGACTTGGAATAATTTTTATTAACAATACCAAATACCGCCCACACACGCCAAACCTAAATCCATAAAACCTATGGATGATGAAGAGTTATTTTGCTATTTTGCCTGACCTATGCCTCAATTCAAGCAATTAAATAATAACCAGACTACCCTGCGAGGCCCGGTGCCCCTGACCCATCTGATGGCTTTTAACTTCATAAAACCAGGTGATTATGCAGTTGATGCCACCTGTGGCAATGGTAAGGATACCCTTGTTCTGGCAAGACTGGTGGGCAATAACGGCCATGTCTGGGGCTTTGATGTCCAGATCGAGGCTTTGGAACGCACAGGGGAAAGACTGAAGGCAGAGGGGCTGGAGCAGAGAGTAACCCTGCATAACTGTGGCCATGAACTGCTGGCAACATATATCGGCAAACCGGTGGCGATGGTTATTTTTAACCTGGGCTGGCTGCCTGGCGGTGATCGTTCCATCATCACAAGCAGCTCCACTACAATTCCTGCCCTTAAAGCTGGCCTGCAACTGCTTAAATCAAACGGCCTGCTGATTATCACCTGCTATCCGGGCCATAGCGGCGGAGACCAGGAAACAGATAACGTATTGAGCTGGGCCGAACAGTTGCCACCACAACAGTATCATGTCTGGCGGATGGGACAGATCAACGTCAGCAGTAATGCCCCTTTTTGCCTTATAATTCAGAGCTGTGGGAAAAAAGATGAATAGCAGCATGGTGGGATTACTGGCCGTTGCACCAGCAACGATCTACTCAATACTAAGCCTCTGGTGCGGCAGGCAGTTTTTTGGGCAGCACCAGCAAAAGCCTGCACCAGATCAGCACCAGCCGATCAGCATTTTGAAGCCGATCAAGGGAATGGATCAGGGTAGTTATGAAAACTTTGCATCCTTCTGCCAGCAGGATTATTCCGCAGCAGTTCAGATCATCTTCTGCGTAGCTGATCAGTCTGATCCAGCCATTGTTGTCATTCAGCGTCTGATGGCAAACTTTCCTGACCACGATATAAGTCTGAGCATAGACCCGACCATCCACGGCCCCAACTACAAGGTGTCCAATCTGATTAACGGCTTCCAGATGGCAAAACATGATCTGCTGATGATCTGCGATAGCGATATAAGGGTAGAGTCGGACTTTCTACAGTCAGTCAGCAGTCACTTTAAACAGGCCAATGTTGGCCTGGTTACATCACCTTATCGCAGCTCGCAGATTAATGGTGTCAGCACCGCCCTGGAGGCACTGGCCTTTACAACCGAGCTGATCCCCAATGTAGTAACCGCCATAAAGTTGGAAGGTTTAAGCTTTGCCCTGGGGGCCGCCATGACCTTCCGCAGATCAGCACTGGCAGATATTGGCGGCCTGGAAAGCCTGGTTGAATACCTGGCCGATGACTACCAGTTGGGCAACCAGATCCATAAAGCTGGCTGGCTGCTGAAGCTGGATCAGCAGTTTGTGGAAAGCATGTTAAAACCAGAATCAGTAGCGGGGATTTTAACCCGCCAACTGCGTTGGGCACGCACCATGAAGGTCAGCCGACCTGGTGGATATCTGGCTTCCGGCATTACGCTGCCAGGACTGGCCATTCTGCTGGCACTGCTGACAGCACCGCTTAAGCAGGCCCTGGCAGCCATTTTATTGCTCTACATTGTGCGTATTGCTGTCTGTACCTGCTTCAGCCGCTGCTATACAAAAGACCAACTGTTACCACGCTGGAGCTGGCTGTTGCCGCTCAGGGATCTGCTGGCTTTTGCAACCTGGCTGCTGGCTTTTGCAGGCAATCGTGTCAATTGGAGAGGCCATGATTTTGTGGTCAGACCAGGGGGCAAGCTGGAAGAGTTATAGAGCTAGTACTTTACAAGCAGATGCACAGACTATATATTCTCAAGCAGTTGAGTCGGTTTTAAAGATAAACTATTTTGCAGTATCGGCTCTGTGCTGAATATTTTTATGTAAAAAATACAGTAGCTTATTTAACAGGTGTACACTGATTTGCTTACCGCACTGATCCGCAACATAGGTTCCAGAACCATCGCATTTTTACTGCATCTGGGTAGCCTGGGACGTTTTCTGATCTACTCCCTTTACTCGATCATCAGACAACCAGGTAAACCGGTCTTTATCCTGAAACAGATGCAGTTTATTGGCACAAAGTCACTTTTTGTGATTGTGCTGACTGCTGCTTTCACAGGTATGGTGCTGGGATTGCAGGGCTACTACACGCTGGCCAGGTTTGGATCAGAGGGAATGCTGGGTACTGCCGTGGCATTGTCTCTTATCAGAGAACTGGGGCCGGTGCTTTCAGCCTTAATGGTAACCGGCAGGGCAGGCTCTGCCATCACTGCCGAGATCGGCATCATGCGGATCAGTGAGCAGATTGATGCCCTGGAAAGTATGGCTCTGGATCCCCATAAATACCTGATTGCACCAAAGTTTATTGCCGCCATGATCTCCCTGCCATTACTGTGTGCTATTTTCGATGTAATCGGCATATACGGCGGCTGGCTTGTAGGGGTAAAGCTGCTTGGGGTAAACCCTGGGGCGTATTTCAGTGAGATGTACAGCTCTGTAGAATGGAAGGATGTTTACTCCGGCATTTTGAAGTCTTTTTCCTTTGGCCTGATCATTGCCTGGATCGGCTGCTACAAAGGCTACTATGCCAGTCGTGGTGCCGAGGGTGTCTCCCGTGCCACAACAGAAGCTGTGGTTCTGACCTCTATCCTGATCCTGATCTGGGACTACTTCCTGACCTCTATACTGCTATGATCCAACTGACCGATATACATAAAAGTTTTGGTAGCCAGGTTGTACTCAATGGCCTGAACCTGACCATTCCCAAAGGCAGCATCACAGCCATAATCGGCCCCAGTGGTGAAGGCAAAAGCGTACTGCTTAAACATATGATCGGCCTGATGCAGCCTGACCAGGGAGATGTCATGCTGGACGGCAAAAGCATCATTGGTCTGGGACGCACTCGCTTAAATCAGGTGCGGGATCATTTTGCAATGGTTTTTCAGAATGCTGCCCTGTTTGACTCCATGACCATATTTGATAACCTGGCCTTTCCATTAGAGGAAAAACTTGGGCTAGATAACACCGAGATTACAAGGCGTGTGGCGGTGGCACTACAGGAAGTTGGCCTGAAAGATATTGACCACAAGTACCCTGATGAGCTGTCAGGAGGCATGAAAAAACGGGTTGGACTGGCAAGAGCCTTGCTGCTTGAGCCAAAGGTGGTGCTGTTTGATGAGCCAACCACCGGTCTGGACCCTGTGATGAGAAATGCCATCCATCAGCTTATCAAGGAAACCCAGGCCAAGTTTGGCTTCACAGCGGTAATTGTTTCCCATGACATCCCTGATATTTTTGATCTGGCCCACCATGTTGCCATGCTGTACAAGGGGAAGATTCTTCAGTTTGGAACCGAGCAGGAGATTCGCCACTCTGATAATCCGATTGTACGGCAGTTTATAACCGGCAGCCTGGAAGGACCGATACATACTGGAGCAAATTAAGTTATGAACAATGCAAGACTGGAACTTACGGTTGGTATATTTATGCTGCTGGGCATCATCTGCCTTGGTTATCTATCCATCAAGCTGGGCAAGATGGAGCTGCTGGGTGGTAATAACTATCGGGTAATCGCCAGCTTTGATTCTGTTTCCGGGCTTAAATCCGGTGCCAAGGTAGAGCTGGCCGGTGTTGAAGTAGGTACTGTAGATCGTATAGGCCTTGCCAGCGAATATGGTGATCTGGCAGAGGTGACACTCAAAATCAAGTCCAATGTCAAACTGACTGATGATGTCATTGCCTCTGTCCGTACCAGCGGAATAATTGGCGATAAATTCATAAAAATCAAGCCAGGTGGCTCAGACCAACTGCTCAAAGATGGCGACAAGATCAGGGATACTGAATCAGCCATTGATATTGAGGAACTTGTCAGCAAGTTCATCCATGGCAATGTAAATTAGGAGCAATTGCAGCAATGAAGAGTATGAAGAATCTGAAAAATCACAGCCTTGCACTTTTAGCCACCACAATTTTCATGACAACTCCGGCCCTGTCCGGCAGCCCGGGACAGACAACCCTGGTGCTTGATCTTGAAACATGTATCAGCACCGCTCTTAAAGCAGCACCGGAAATAGGCGAAGCCAGGGCAGATCAGGAGCTGACCGCCAGCAAGCTGCAAGAGGCTAAATCCCATCGTTACCCACAGGTTGATGTAATGGCCCTGTTTGGGCCGGCCCCTGGTGCCAGACGTAGTGATATAAGCCCTGTTGTCAGAACTGATAAAAACCTGAGTATGCGGGATCTGACCTGGTTTACCAGCACCAGTCTGATGGTGACTCAACCCCTTTACACCTTTGGCAAAATCAGTGACAGCATGAAGGCAGCTACCCACGGCATAGAGGTGGACAAGGCAAAGGTACAGCAAAAAGGCAATGAAGTAGCACTTGAAGTAAAGCAATATTATTACGGAGTGCTGCTGGCCCGTGAAATGAAAGCTGTACTTAATGAGCTGATCCAATACCTGGAGCAGGGTAAACAGAAGGTACAGCTTCTGATTGATAAAGAATCTGACTCTGGGGATCCGATGGATCTGTATAAACTTGATGCCTATTCCGGTGAAGTTTACCAGTTTATGCAGGAAGCAGAAAAAGGGGAAAAGCTGGCCAACGCAGCACTGAAGGCACGTCTGGGGCTGGGCGAGCATGTCAATATTGAAGTCCCGGAAGAACGTCTGGAGCCACCTACTGATACACTTCCAGAGGTTACTTCCGCCATAGACAAGGCACGTAATCAACGCCCTGAATTCAAACAGTTGGATGAAGGGATTAAGGCTCGTACATCACTGGTTAATGCAGCCAAAGCCTATTACTATCCCGATATTTTTGTGGCTGGCATAGCCTCGTGGGCCTATTCCGACGGTCGAGACAAGATAAAGAATCCTTATATCAGTGATACCTTCAGTCATGCCTATGCTGGTGCTGCCCTGGGTGTCAAGTGGCACCTGGATTTCGGAATCACCTCTGCCAAAATTTCAGCAGAGCAGGCCCAGCTTAACCGGCTATACAGCACTAAAAGCTATGCCGACAGTTATATTCCGCTCCAGACTGAAAAAGCATGGCTGGATATGCAGGAGGCAAAAAAGAATATTGTAACCTCACGTCAATCCTTCCAGAGTGCAAAGAAGTGGGCTGCGGCAGCACTGGCTAATTTTGACTTCGGGATTGGCGATGCCCGTAATATTTATGATGCTGTTGCTGTTTACGGCAAGATGAAGGCCGCCTACTACCAGGCCATCTATGATTTTAAAATTGCCCAGGCTGAACTTGACTATGCCACTGGCGAACAACAGGCTATCAAGCATAATTAACCTAGAAAGGAGATTGTAGCGGACCATGATCAGAAAAATAATTCTCTTAGTAATTTCAATAATATTTGCAGCAAACACCGCTTTTGCATCTGTAACAGACACAGTTAAAAAAACCGTAGACTCTGTTGTACAGATTGTCGCAGATCCTGAAATGAAAAAGAAGAGCAATGAAACAAAACGAAGAAGCTCTATCAAAACTGCAATCAGTAGCATTTTTGATAGCCAGGAGATGTCTAAACGGACTTTAACCAGACATTGGAGGGATCGTACACCTGCTGAACAAAAACAGTTTACAGAGCTGTTTGCTGACCTTCTGGAAAACTCCTATGTCAGTAAAATTGAATCTTACAACGATGAAAAGATTGTTTATACCAAAGAAACCATTGATGGAAACTATGCTGAGGTGAAGTCAAAGGTAGTTACAGCCAGAAATGATGAGTATACTCTGGACTACCGTCTACACAAACAGGGCAATAAATGGATGGTGTATGATGTTGTAATTGAAGGTGTCAGCCTTGTGTCAAACTACCGTACCCAATTCAATAAGATTATTAATTCAGAAGGATATGGCGGTCTGGTTAAGAAATTGCAGGCCAAAAATGACGAACTAAAGTTATAAACTCAGGTAATTTAGCTTGACACTAATACAAACCCCGTGTTAAACGGACGCTGCATTAAGTTTCGGATGTGAACGGTAGTACACAAGAAGCACCCGCTGGACCGGCCTTTCTTGGCGACACTCCTGCATCAACTCCGGTAACTTAGTAATTTTTTTCAGCCAGGACGTACAGTCCGGCAACAACCCAAGGAGGAAGTAAGAATGGCTCAAGGTAAGGTCAAGTGGTTCAACGACACAAAAGGTTTTGGTTTCATCGAGCAGGACAGTGGTGAGGATGTTTTCGCACATTTTTCAGCTATTCAGGGTGACGGCTTCAAAACCCTGGCAGAGGGCGAGTCCGTAAGCTTTGACATTGTTCAAGGCCCAAAAGGTCTGCAAGCTGCCAACATTGTCAAGCAGGGCTAATCCCCAGCATTAAAAACCAGACAAACCAGACCGAAGAGCCATCTGATTTCAGATGGCTCTTCTTTTTTGTGCTCTCTTACAGGGTTTGTTCTCAGGATGATGCAAAACACCCGTAGATTCAGATTGACCTGTAAACTGCCTGACCAGATCAGCCCTGCCGCCCTGTTGCAACCATTTAACAGCCTTTGCACGTTCCGCTGGCTGATGCCAGAGCAGAACAGATTTCTGCAACATCTTTTCACGGTCAGAACGGGCCACATACAGTTCTTTACCAGTGGTAATATCCAACCCGGTATAATACATGCAGGTAGCTGCTGTTCCGGGAGTCGGCGTAAATTCCTGCACCTGTTCCACCTTCAAATTCAGCCGTCTCAGCTCCTTTTGCAGTGCAACCATATCATCCAGTGTGCAGCCAGGATGACCAGAAATAAGATAGGGTACAACTGCCTGTTGTTTACCTGCCTTTTTGCTAATCCTGCGAAACTGCTCCAGAAAGCTTTCAAACTGCCTTTTATCCGGCTTACGCATCAGTGCAACCACCCGGTCAACCAGATGCTCTGGTGCCACCTTTAATAATCCGCTGACATGCCTGCTCACCAACTGCTGCAAATATTCCGGCTGGAATTGCAGCAGATCATGTCGCACACCAGAGCTTACAAAAACATGCTTTACCCTGGGCTGTTGCCCTGCCTTTTGTAACAGCTTTATTGCACCTTCATCACCGGTTTTCAGATACTTGCAGGGCACGGGATACAGGCAACTGGGCCGCAGGCAGCCCTCACCATGATCAGCAGCACCACAGCCAGTAGCATACATATTTGCAGTAGGGCCACCAATATCGCTGATCGTCCCCCTGAACCAGTTTTTAGCGGATAAACTCTGCACCTCACCAAGAATGGAATCAGAACTGCGGGATTGTATGAACTTGCCCTGGTGGGCCGTAATAGCACAGAAAGAACAGCCACCATAACATCCACGGTGACTGGTGATTGAAACCTTGATCTGCTCAAAGGCAGGTATCGGATCATTGTAAAACGGATGGGGTTCACGGCTGAAGGGCAGATTGTAGATTGAGTCAAGCTGTTTGGAAGTCAGTGGCAAGGCTGGCGGATTACAGACCAGAAAGCGATCGCCGTGTTGCTGTGCTAAAATCCTGGCATTGTGGGGATTATGGTTCTTTTCATAAAGCTGAAAAGCAGTAAGGTACTGTTTTTTAGAGGCGGTCAGATCCTCAAAGGACGGCAGCAGCAGGGCAGTTTCAGGAGCAGATCTGGCTATATAGGCCGTACCCCGCAGGTTGCGGATTTCCGACATCTGTTCACCGGCCTTCAACCTTCGGGCCAGTTCCAGCAAAGGCTGTTCAGCCATGCCGAACACCAGTAGATCAGCCTTGGCATCCAGCAGGATCGAACGTCTTACCTTGTCATCCCAATAATCATAATGGGCCATCCTGCGTAAAGATGCCTCAACTCCCCCCAGCACCACCGGTACATCCCGCCAAACCTCCTTCAGCCGGGAGGTATAGATAATGCTGGCACGGTTAGGTCTGGCACCATGCCTGCCGCCAGGGGTATAGGCATCATCGTGGCGAAGTTTCCTACGGGGTGTGTAGTGGGCAACCATGGAATCCATTGCACCGGCAGTGACACCAAAGAAAAGCCGTGGCCTGCCCAGTTTTTCAAAATCATCCTTGTTACGCCAGTCCGGTTGTGAAATGATCCCCACCCTGAAACCGTGTGACTCCAGCCAACGCCCCAATAGCGGCACACCAAAGGCAGGGTGATCAATATAGGCATCACCGGTTACAAGTATAATATCCAGCTCGTTCCAGCCTCGCCTGGCAGCCTCAGCCAGGTTTATCGGCAGATGGCTGTTCAAGGAAACAGTGCCAGCCCTTCCAGCCCTGATGTTTCTGGGAAACCGCAAACAAGGTTCATGTTCTGAACCGCCTGACCGGAGGCCCCTTTCACCAGATTATCAATGGCAGATACAATGATGATGCGGTTGGTACGTTGATCCAAGGCAACACCAATATCACAGAAGTTAGAACCACGCACATAGGCTGTAGACGGGAAGCTACCCTTGTCCAGCACACGTACAAACGGCTCAGACCGGTAGGATTGCTGATACAGTTCATGCAGTTGCTCTATCGTAACCTTGCTGGCTGGCCTGGCGTAAATTGTAGACAGGATACCGCGATCCATCGGCACCAGATGGGGTGTAAAGGTGATGGCAAGCTGTTGACCGGCCAGTTTGGACAGCTCCTGCTCTATCTCGGGTGTATGGCGATGCAGGCCACCCACACCGTAAGCCTTGAATGAATCATTCAGTTCGCAGTAGAGGGATTCCAGCTTGGCACTGCGACCAGCACCACTGACACCGGATTTGGAGTCAGCCACAATGCTGTCCAGCTCCACCAGCCCCTGTTCCAACAACGGCTTGAGTCCCAGGATCACACTGGTGGGGTAGCAACCAGGATTAGCCACCAGCCTGGCCTGACTTATTTCAGACCGGTGCAGCTCCGGTAGGCCAAATACCGCCTCTGGCAGTAGCTCGGGATTCTGATGCTTACAATACCAGGCAGCATACAGCTCTGGATCATTCAGCCTGTAATCAGCAGACAGATCAACCACCCGTTTACCTGCTTCAAGCAGGGTTGGCACCACTGCCATTGCAGCCTGGTGAGGTAAAGCAGTAAAGATAAGATCTGCCTTGGCTGTAATTGCAGTCGGTTCCAACGGCTCCAGCACCAGATCCATACGGTTACGCAGGCTGGGGAATATATCACTGATCAATCTGCCCGTACTCTGTTCTGATGTTACCGAAGTAATCTCAACATCAGGGTGGCGATCCAGCAGCCGGATCAGCTCAAGGCCGGTATAACCACTGGCACCGGCAATTGCAACTTTAAGCATCTGCTTCTGCTCCTTCTTCTATCTTGATGTTACTATCTGATTCTTCATCCTTGTGTTCCAGTACAAACAGCTCATACAGAATTGCCAGTACCAGCGGGCCAAGAATGGCACCCAATACTCCAAAGGCTGCCAGGCCACCAAAGGCTCCCAGCAGAATCGGTAGTAGTGGCAAAGTAACACGGCTGCTCATAAAAAGCGGTTTAACTACGTTATCAGCCATCCCCACCACCACCAGCCCCCATAGCGACAATATGATTGCATTGCCTGCCGAACCAGTGAAATAAAGATACAGGGCTGCCGGCAGCCAGATAATGGCTGAACCAACAACCGGAATAAGCCCGGCAACAGCGGTCAACACAGCCAGCAGGCAGGCTGACGGTACACCAAACAGCAGGTAGGCTGCACCAGCTAAGATCCCTTGCAGCAGGCTTGTCAAAAGAGTTCCAAATATAAAGCCGGTCAGTACATTCTGGATAACCAGAGAAACTCTGTTGCGGATAGCAGCTTCAATCGGCAGCACACGCTCCAGCCAGGTTAATACTCTGCGTCCATCAAGATATACGAAGAACAGCACAAACAACATAAAGCAGGTGTCAATCAGAAAGGCAAAGGAGTTGGTCACCAGGGCAGTGAGAAAAACAAGTAACTGGGAGAGTACCTGCTTTGAATAGGTAATGACACTGTCGGTAAGATTCAGGTTGCTGCTGCCTGCCAGTGTTTTAATCCGCTCCAGATATGGTGCCAGCCTGGGATCATTGCCCCATTGTTGTAACAGTTTGTCAGCACCACCATCATTAATCAGGTTAGATATATAAAGATAAACCTGACCCACCTCCTGAGCCAGAACTGAAAGCAGACTCACCACTGGAGCTATGCACAGCAAAACCACCGCCAGTGTCATTATTGCTGCTGCACGATGCTCATGCTGGTTAAATAGCCTGAGCAACCACAGATAGGCTGGATAGGTAATGATACCAATAATCAAGGCCCAGGCAATTGGCACTAGAAACGGCATTAAAATGCTGCCCAGAAACCAGACCACTGCCAGAATCAAAGCTGCTGCCAATAAGGTTTTCAGTAATATACGATCCATTTGATCTGATCCTAAAAATTAGCTTACAGGGCCGTGGTAAAAACAGAAAAAGGGAAGACCCGATCGCGGACCTTCCCCTGTAAAATGAAAAACAGTACTGATTAACGCTTGGAGTACTGGAAGCTCTTGCGGGCTGCTGCCTTACCGTACTTTTTACGTTCTTTAATCCGTGAATCACGGGTAATGAATCCGGCTTTTTTCAGTTCTGCACGCAGGGCAGGATCAGCTTCAAGAAGTGCCTTTGTAATACCATGCTTGATGGCACCGGCCTGACCAGAGTCACCACCACCGCAAACGTTTACATATACATCAAACTTATCTACGTTTTCGGTCAGCTCCAGCGGTTGACGTACGATCATTTTAGATGTTTCACGTCCAAAATACTCATCCAGAGTCTTCTTGTTTACAACAATACGTCCGGCACCTGCCTTGAGCCATACACGTGCCACAGAACTCTTTCTCTTACCGGTACCATAAAAACTGACTGCTGCCATATCTTTATATCTCCTCAAATATATCTAGTGTACAATCTGTTAAAGTGACAGCTCAACAGGCTGTTGGGCTTCGTGGGGATGGCTGCCACTGGCATAAACCTTCAGCTTCTTCAGCATCTGACGGGCCAGCTTGTTTTTGGGCAACATACCTTTAACAGCCTTACGGATAATCTCTTCCGGCTTCCTGGCCAGCATATCACTTGCTGTAGTAGCCTTAATTCCGCCTGGGAAACCTGAATGGCTGTAATATACCTTACCTGACAGCTTATTACCGGTCAGCTTGATTTTATCGGCATTCAGAACAATAACAAAATCACCGGTATCAACACTGGGGGTAAAGGTAGGCTTGTGCTTTCCACGCAGTACATCGGCCACCTTTGTGGCCAGACGTCCCAGAACCAGATTTTCTGCATCAACCACAAACCATTGACGCTCAAAATTTTTAATTGCCACTTCTGTTTTCATTACGAACCCCTCATCGGGCTCCACACCCAAAGGGATTTCTGGAGCACCTGCATTAGTTATGAAGAGGTGTAAAATACGTGAGCAGCTCCATAGTGTCAAGGGGAAAAAATAGTACTCACTTTGAACGGAGTTGTCATATCCTAAATAATAATGCTATAAATGTCAGATTTTATTACAAGGCAGGCAGAACCACTGACAAGCTGCACATGTAAACGAAAGGAGGCACCTGAATGCAGATGACATCAGAAGAACTGAACCAGATTGCAGTGCTGGCCAATCTGGCCCTTAGCGAGGATGATCAGAAGTTGTTTTCATCACAGCTCAACTCTGTGCTGGAGCATATTACAATGCTGGATGAACTGGATACCAATCAGGTTGAACCAACCTGCCATATTCTGCCACAGCAAAATATCTTCCGCCCAGACACGGTTACCCCTTCCATTGATGCAGGGAAAGCCTTTGCCAATGCACCGGATAAGGCAGATGGCTACTTTATGGTTCCGCCGGTAATAGAATAAATATTCAGAAAGAAATTTATTATGGAACTTTATGAGCAACCGATCCACAAGCTGCATCAACAACTTAAAAACAGGCAGATCTCGGCCAGGGAACTGACCACTGCCTTCCTGAACCGGATTGACGCAACCAATGAGAAAATCAACACTTTCATAACTGTCACCAGAGATCAGGCCATGCAGGATGCTGAAGCTGCTGATAAGATGATTGCGACAGGTAATTGCCTGCCCCTGACCGGAATACCGATCGCACTTAAAGATATGCTGATGGTGGATGGCCAGCGGACAACCTGCGGCTCCAGAATGCTGTCAGACTTTGTTGCACCTTATGATGCAACAGTCTGGACACGCCTGAAAACACAGGGAGCTGTGTTGCTGGGTAAACTTAACATGGATGAGTTCTCCATGGGATCATCCACTGAAACCAGCTTTTTCGGACCTGTCCGTAACCCCTGGAACCTGGACTGCGTACCAGGTGGCTCATCTGGTGGTTCTGCTGCCGCCATTGTAGCCGGACAGGCAGCCGCCACCATCGGTTCGGACAGTGGCGGCTCCATACGTCAACCTGCTGCAGTCACCGGCTGTGTTGGCCTCAAGCCAAGCTATGGTCGCGTATCACGTTACGGTGCTGTAGCCTACGCTTCATCTATGGATCAACCTGGCCCCCTCACCAGTAATGTAACCGATGCTGCCATTATGTTATCAGCCATTGCCGGCCATGACCCCTGTGACGGCACCAGCCTTGACACTCCTGTGCCGGATTATGAATCTGCTTTACAGCAAGACATCAGAGGATTGAAGCTGGGGCTGCCAAAAGAATATTTTGACAACAACCTTGACCCTGAAATCAGGCAGGCACTGGAACAGGCCAAAGAGGTTTACTGCTCGCTGGGTGCAGAGCTGGTAGAGGTTTCACTGCCCCATAGTAAATACTCCTTTGCCTGCTATTATCTGATAAGCAATGCTGAAGCCAGTTCCAACTTTGGCTGCTACACCGGAGTTACATTTGGTCACCGTGCTGCTGATACAACCGGCCTGGCCGACCTTATTCTGAAATCCCGCACCGAAGGCTTTGGCAGTGAAGTTAAAAGACGTATCCTGGCAGGAACCTACTTTTTAACTGAACGCCAGTTTGAAGCCCGTTATATCAAGGCACAGAGGGTACGCACCCTGATCCGGCAGGACTTTGACAAGGTATTCAGTGAGGTTGATATTCTGCTGACACCGGCCACCCGCTCCACAGCCTTTAAACTTGGTGAGCGTATTACTGACCCGATGCAGATGTACCAGTCTGACATGTTCACCATTCCAGGCAACCTGTCCGGTGGCTGCGGAATATCGGTACCAGCCGGTTTCAGCAGCTCTGGACTGCCGATTGGCCTGCAACTGCTTGGCCGTCCCTTTGATGAAGCAACCATCCTAAAAGCAGCCTACGCCTATGAACAGGCAACCAACTGGCATCTCAGGAGGGCAGCAATATGAGGTTTCAACCTGTTATCGGTCTGGAAGTCCACGTACAACTAAAAACTGCCAGCAAGATTTTCTGCGGCTGCTCCACAGGTTTTGGTGCTGCTCCCAATGCCAACATCTGCCCTGGCTGTCTGGGGCTGCCAGGCACATTACCGGTGTTAAACCAACAGGTGGTGGAATTTGCCATAATGACCGGACTGGCAACCAACTGTACCATCGTGCCCACCAATATCTTTGCCCGCAAACACTATTTTTATCCTGATCTGCCCAAAAGCTACCAGATCAGCCAGCTTGAACTGCCGATCTGCCTGGCTGGCCACCTTGATATAAATCTGGAGGGACAGACAAAACGGATCGGAATCACCAGAATCCATATGGAGGAGGATGCTGGTAAGCTGGTTCACGGTCTGGCAGGTGGCTCCGGTGTTGACCTGAACCGGTCTGGCATGGGCCTTTTGGAAGTGGTTTCAGAGCCTGATCTCCGTTCTGCGGATGAAGCGGTAGCTTACCTTAAAAAGCTGCATCAGATAGTAACCTACCTGGGAGTTTGCGATGGCAACATGGAGGAAGGTTCTTTCCGCTGCGATGCCAACGTTTCGGTTATGCCGGTTGGTTCCGATACCTTTGGCACCAGGGTGGAAGTCAAGAATATCAACTCCTTCAAATTTGTGAAGGCAGCCATAGAACATGAGATCAGCCGCCATTGTGCCACGATTGAGGATGGCGGTCAGCTTGTGCAGGAAACCCGTCTGTTTGATCCCAACAAGATGCAGACCCGTTCCATGCGTAGTAAGGAAGAAGCCCACGATTACCGTTACTTCACTGATCCTGACTTGATGCCGATTGTAATCTCAAGCGACTGGATTGAGCAGGCCAGGGCCAGCCTGCCTGAGCTGCCTGAGGCTAAATATCAGCGTTTCATGGCAGAATATGGCCTGTCAGACTATGATGCGGATCTGTTGACCGGCTCCCGCCCACTGGCAGATTATTTTGAGCAGACTGCCAAATCATCTGGCAATGCCAAAGCGGCTGCCAACTGGGTAATGGGTGAGCTGACCCGCAAGCTGAATGAAAGCAGCTTTAATATCACTGACAGCCCGGTTTCACCGAAACAGTTGGCCGAGCTGATCAGCCTTATTGACAAAGGGACAATCTCCGGCACAATTGCCAAAAAAGTCTTTGAAGAGATCTGGCAAAACGGCGGCAGTGCTGCTTCCATAGTGGAACAACAGGGTCTGGCCCAGGTGTCTGACAGCAGTGCCATTGAAGCTGCCATTGACCAGATTCTTGCCGATAACCAGGGCCAGGTGGAGGAATACCGGTCTGGTAAAGAGAAGGTATTTGGCTTCTTTGTAGGACAGGTCATGCGGGCCATGAAGGGCAAGGCCAATCCGGCTGTTGTCAATGACCTTTTGAAGAAAAAACTGGCTGGTTAGTTTTCTGGAGAAACTCATGTTACGAATATTAACGTTTCTAATAGCCTTTACAGCCCTGTTCAGTCTTAGCAGACCTGCAATGGCCAATGACGCTACCCTGCAACTGGTGATAAAAACAGTGGAACAGGGCTATGCCAGCCTGCGGGATCTACAGGCTGATTTCAGCCAGATCACCAAAATGCCTGGCCTGCCAAAGCCACAAAAAGGCCAGGGGCAATTGCAGCTTCGTAGACCAGTCCAGGGGGTCTCACAGTTCCGCTTTGACTACAGCCAGCCCAGACAAAGTATTATTTCTGATGGTAAACAGGTCTGGTTTTACCAGCCCGATGATCGCCAGGTTATGGTTTCATCGCTGGAACAGATTGTACAGGGCGGCAACAGCATCGGCATGTCATACCTGACCGGCCTGGGTAATCTGTCCAAAGACTTTAACGTCAGGTTTGCCAAACCGGATCGGGACCAGCAGGGCAATTATCTGCTGGAGCTTACCCCCAGACAACCAACACAAACAACCCTGCTTTCACAACTCAGGCTGGCTGTCTGCCGCAAGGCGGTTAATGCAACCCTGAAAGATGATCAGAACAAGGTAGTATTTCCGATTGTCTCCTCCACTGTTATTGACATCATCGGTACAGAAACAGCCATCAGCTACAGCAACATCAAAACCAACAGTGGACTGCCTGCCTCACAATTCAGCTTCAAAGTGCCAAAGGGAGTCCAGATTATTAAACATTAGGAGGAATACAGGTGCCATCATTTGACATCGTATCCAAAGTGGATATGCAGGAGGTTGACAACGCTGTCAACCAGGCCATTAAAGAGATCAGCCAGCGTTATGATTTTAAAGGCTCCAAGAGCGAAATCAGCCAGGAACAGGACAGCATTAAGGTGCTGGCCGATGATGACTACAAACTGAAGGCTGTGATTGATGTACTGCAATCAAAGCTGATTAAACGCAATATCTCTATTAAATCACTGATATATGGCAAGGTAGAGCCAGCTTCCGGCGGCATGGTACGTCAGTTCATTACTGTGCAGCAAGGGATCTCCAAGGAAAAGGGAAAAGAGCTGGTGGCTGCCATTAAGGCCAGCAAGATGAAGGTACAGGGCCAGATTCAGGATGATCAGGTTCGGGTCAGTGGTAAAAACCGTGATGACCTGCAGGCAGCAATCCAGTTACTGAAAGGTAAAGACCTGGATATTGAGATGCAGTTTGTTAATTTCAGAGAATAGTTACTTAACTTGTGTGAATAAATTACAATTCCAGATCAAAGATGGATTCAAGGCGGCGAGGAGATCGGCGACGAAGGCGTACACGTAGTACGTTGAGAAGCCGATGACGAGCCAACGAAGAAGACGCTTTGATATGGAATTGGAATAAGGGGTTTGCGTGGAAGCAGACAAGAAAATTAGAGTAAACATGGTCAGCCTGGGCTGCCCCAAGAACCTGGTGGACGCAGAAGTGATGCTGGGTGTTTTAGCCAGACAGGGCTATGAAATCACAATGGATGAAAAAGCCGCCGATGTAATCATCGTAAACACCTGCTCTTTTATCAAGGAAGCCCGTGAGGAAAGCGTTGACACAATTCTGGATCTTGCAGACCGCAAAAATGACGGCAACTGCAAGATTCTGGTGGTGGCAGGCTGTATGCCACAACGCTATCAGGAAGAGTTGGCCAGGGAATTGCCAGAGGTGGATATTTTTATTGGTACAGGGGATTACCCCAAAATCGGTGAAATTCTGGCTGACTACACTACGCAACAGGAGCAGGTTAAATATATCGGTGATCCGAACTATATTTTTGATGAAACCCTGCCCCGTCTCAACTCATCCCCCAACTGGTACGCCTACCTTAAAATCGGTGAAGGCTGCTCCAACTGCTGCACCTACTGCGTCATCCCGTCTCTACGCGGCCCTTACCGTTCCCGTCCGATGGAGGCCCTGCTGGCTGAGGCAGAACTGCTGGTTAAAGGAGGTGTCAGGGAACTGATCCTGGTTTCCCAGGATACCACCCGCTATGGCAGTGACCTTGACAGTGGTGAGAGTCTGGCGGAGCTTATCCGCAGACTTGCCGAGATAGATGGTCTGAAATGGGTTCGCTTATTGTACGCCTATCCCGATGGTATTACTGAAGAGCTGATTGAGCTGCTTAAAAACGAGCCAAAGCTGTGCAAATACCTGGATATTCCCCTGCAACATATCAGTGATAATGTGCTGCAACGGATGCAACGCCGCAGCACAGAAAACCAGATCAGGGAGCTGATCAGCCGTCTGCGTACTGAAGTGCCTGGAATAACATTGCGTACCTCACTGATTGTGGGCTTTCCTGGCGAAACCGTGGATGATTTCCTGAATCTGGTACAGTTTGTGGAAAAGACCCGTTTTGACCGGCTGGGTGTTTTCTGCTACTCGCGGGAGGAAGGCACACCAGCAGCCGAGATGCCGGATCAGGTTTCAGAACGGGTAAAACGGGAACGTTACCGCAAACTTATGCGAACCCAGACACGGGTCTCTTTCCGTATCAATAGGTCTCTGGTGGGTAGAACAGAACAGGTGATTGTTGAAGGCTACAGCGATGAGACAGACCTGCTGCTGAAAGGCCGCACCAGTCGGCAGGCACCTGATATAGATGGTCAGGTCTATATCACATCCGGCCAGGCCAACCTGGGTGATATTGTTAGTTGCAGGATTGTGGATTCATCGGACTATGATCTTGTGGCTGAGATGGTGGAGGATAGGCAAGAAGGTTAGTTTACAAGTGATGAAATCAGCCGGGCAGACGACATGGGATGTTATCTGCCTGGCTGATAAATATTTCATATCAGCGTCGTACAACCATCCGTCTCTGGGCCCTGCCTCCCATGGAAGCCATCTGGTGCTTCTGCAACTGGCCCAAACTCTCCAGGTGAAACTGATACCACATATCACCAAAGCTACGCATCTTCATCTTATTACCGGCCTGTAAGCTAGCCAGATTCTCCGTAATATGGCTGTCGCCAGGCAGCTTTTTCAAACCCTTTTGCAGAATGCCAATTGCCTTCTCCTTATCACCACATTCCTCTGCCAGACAGTAGGCATAAAGGTTCCAGAGCAGTGGCTCTTTACCGTTCCATTGCACCGCTTTATTAAAGGTCTGCTCCATCTTGTCACGTTTTTTACGCTTCATATAGCTGATAGCCAGCATCCCCATTGCCATCCAGTTTTTAAAGAACGACTTCTCCAGATAAGGCATTGCGTTGGCAAATTCACGCCGGATATAATAGGCCATACCGATCTGGGAATTGATCTGGTCAGTCACATAAAGCTGCCAGCGACCATAGCGAAGGGCATCCTTCATCTCACGAATTCCCTTTTCAAAACGCTGTGACTGCATATCTTTGGTGGCTTGTTCCAGCATTGCTGTAATTTTTTTACTTACCTGGCGGGAAATTACAAAGAAGACTCCGCAGAATACCACCAGCCCGATCATAAACGAGATCAGCCAGGAAAGCTTGGCAAGCAGGGTCAGCAGCATCACAATTATAACAGCCAGTGCAGCACTAATCAGGATTGAATACATTATAAAACCTCTTGGATCAGTAAATTGATCAGCCTTGTAATTTCTCAGGCTGTATATCATTCTTGGCCACAATCAGCCGTTTGCCCGGCTTGAGGGCAACCACATTTCTGATATTGTTCCAGGTGGCCAGCAGTTTAACCGAGACATTAAAGCGACGGGCCAGGGAATAGAGAGTATCGCCCTTACGAACAGTGTAATAGGTAATTGCAGCAGGGGCGACATCAGCCTGTTCAGCCACCCTGCCCTGCCGGACAAAGTTTACTGGATGTTTTACAGGCACAATCAGATTAAGACCTGCCAACTGGTCATTTTTATGAATGCCATTCAGTTTTGCAAGTTCGGCAGGTGTACTTTCAAAACGATCAGCCACCTGCTTCAGTGTGTCACCCTCTTTTAACACATACCGGCTGTAAAGAGGCTTCTCGCTAAATCGGCGGGATTCTGGTATGACCGCCAGGCTCTGCCTGAAACGGTCTTTAGTACCTTTGGGGATATGCAGCTCATAATTGGGATAATTGGGTGGGGTGGACCAGTGCAGCAAGGCAGGGTTAAGCTCTTTTATGGTCTGATAACTGGTGCCGGTTAACAGTGCAACCAGTTCAAGATCAGTGCGGCTGTTGATGGTTACAGTGTCATACTCCACAAACGGAACCGATGCAACCTCTGTAAAACCGTATTTAGCAGGATCTTTAGCTATAATTACCGCTGCCAGTAGTTTGGGCACATAGTCTTTTGTTTCTTTTTTCAGATACGCACCCTTGGAGATCTCCCAGAAATCACTGGTATCATACTGTTTGATTGCCCGTGAGATTTTACCTTCGCCGGCATTATAACCAGCGGCTGCCAGATACCAGTCATTATTAAACAGGCTGTAAAGATCCTTGAGATACATGGCTGCCGCCATAGTGGCTTTAACAGGATCCATACGTTCATCCACCCACTGGTCAATCCGCAGCGAGTAGCGACGGCCTGTTGCAGACATAAACTGCCACGGACCAACCGCATTGGCCCAGGAACGGGCATTGAGCCTGAAACCGCTCTCAATCATGGCAACATAGGCCAATTCATCGGGCAAGCCCTCTTTACGCAGGATCTCCTGCATCATCGGCATATAGCGATTTGAACGGGCCAGCCAGTTTGCGTAGGTTTTTCGCCCGCTGGTCTGAAAATGGCTGATAAAGTAGTTTACCTTGTCATTCAGAGCCAAAGGGATAGCTGCTGCTGTCTCTGTATCAGCAATTCCCATATCTTCCTGAAAAATTGCACCATCCTTCAGCTCTTCCAGGGTAAACAGGATAAAGCTTTCATCATGTTTGGCAGTTTTAGCAGTTTGATATTGAGGGGCTTCTGTGAATGCAGATGTTATCTGGCTAGGTTGAGACAGCTCTTTCAGCAAGGTTTTAGTCGATTCTGCGGCATCTGCTTGTATCCCTGTAGCTATAACAAACAGCATAGCAATGAAGACTTTTTTCATGGTAACGGACTGTCCTTTCAGGTTTACCTGAAAATTTTACAGGTTGTTCACCCTGTTTATCTCTATGCCAGGCCTGTAAATAATGACAAGCCCGAAAGCAGGGTAAAGGTTTGACATTATAGTTGCTACCAGCCTGTATGTCAAACAGGCCAACACCTCCTGAATACAAAAAGGCCCTGTCTGCACAGGGCCTTTAATTAGATACAAGTCATATAGTTTTAAGCCTATACACCCAATTTATCCCGCTCCTTCTGAATCGCCTCTTTACCTGCTTCAATGGCGGCACTCAGAATGGATTTTTTCTCTTTGAAGGTCTCCTTGCCATCCTCAATGGTCGCCTTGAGTTTGTCCTGGGCCTCGTGGGTGTACTCCTTGATTCTGCAAACGGCATCATCAGCCAAATCGTTAATCTGCTCTCTTGTTTCACGACCACTCTTTGGTGCATACAGCAGAGCCAGGCCAGCACCCAGAGCAGCACCTGTTAAAAAAGAAACTAAAACTGTACTTGCTGAAATTCCATGACTGTTTTGTGACATTTTACTACTCCTTTCTTTTTCTTTTAAACATGTTATCTACCAGATAAGAACCTGTACTCTTTACCCCTGCCGCAACTGCTTCAAACTGCCCCAGCATACCGGTAACCAGGCTTACAGACCGGTTAATGTTGTTTAGCTCACCACCTGCATCACCCAGGGCTGACATAAACTTTTTAATATCATCACTATGCTCTGCCATACTACTACCCACAACATTCAGATCAGACAGAATCTGGTTTAACTCTTTAATGGTAGGTTGCAGGTCATTTTTAAGCAGATCCGCCAGGCTGGAAATGGATTCCGCTGACTTCTTGACACTTGCAATGGCTGGCATTAAAAACATGGCAACAATAACAAGAACCGCTACTGCAACCAGTATTGCAACAGACTCAACCGACATAGTGGACTCTCCCTTCGCTATTTGACTGATTGTTTTTATAAGTATAGTTATTCAATAAGCATTACGCAAGAAAACATAAAAAAGGCGACTGATAATGTCAAACACCAGTCACCTTCTTTTCGCTGATATTGGCCATAATCGGCCTATGCCATAAACTTGCCTATTTCAAATCCGATCTGGGACAAAGGCAGCACTTCATCAGCTACGCCTCCATCAACACAGGCCTTGGGCATACCGTAAATTGTAGAAGTAGCCTCATTCTGAACCAAGGTAACACCACCTTTCTGCTTCAGTTGCTGCATACCTTTAAAACCATCATTCCCCATACCTGTCAGAACAACACCCAGCATAGAACCGGCTGTAACTTCGGCCATGGTACCAATCAGCAGATCCACCGATGGAATATAGACATACTGCGGATAGTCGCTGGCTGGAGCTACTTTTACCATCATACCGCCAGCACCCCTTACCATGCTGGTATGCATTCCGCCTGGAGCAATCAGGATGGTGCCTGGTTTCACCAGCTCACCATCCACAGCCTCTTTAACATTAATGGAGCATTTGGCATTCAGCCTGTCAGCAAAGGGACCTGTAAACGCCTTGGGCATATGAATTGCCACGACAATGCCATAGGGAAAGTTCATCGGTATGCGGGAGATCACTTCCTGCAATGCCACAGGTCCGCCAGTGGATGCCCCGATACCAACATGGGTGATTCTCTTGGAGTGAATCCTTGAAGGGCCGGATGATGCTGCACGGGCAGATGAAGTTGCAGCAGAAGATGTCGCAGTTCTGCCCATAACAGCCGTTGATGAAACCCGCATAAAACGTGATTTGGTAGCTTCACGGACTTTCTTCAACAGTTCTTCCTTGAAAATATTCTGGGCTTCACTGGAGTCAGTAATATTCTTGGGAATATAATCAATGGCACCTGCATCCAGGGCATCAAATGTGGCTTTGGCACCTTCGTTGGTCAGGGTGGATACCATCAGCACCTTTGTGGGAGCCTTTGCCATAATCTGCTTTAGGGCAGAGATCCCATCCATCCTGGGCATTTCTATATCCATTGTGATCAGATCAGGCTTTAATGCAACCGCCTTTTCAACACCTTCCACACCATCGCTGGCAGTACCAACAATCTCGATAGAAGGATCTTTGGAAAGGATTCCCCTGATGGCCATCCGCATGAATGATGAATCATCAACAATCAATATGCGGCTTTTTGTCCCTGGTTTTGACGAAATCATGCTACCTCCGCATCAAATTAAACCGCAAAGATCGATGCCACCAATTCTTTAACAGAAGGTACAGCATCATCCAGTTCGTAACAGAATCGCTCTACATCCAACTGTGCAAAGCGGGCATGGTGTTCTTTCAGTATCCGCCAGCCATCTTCTTCCACCAGATTAAAACCAGCCCAGGCATCATTGCTATAGTACAGCCCGCGTACAGAGCTGAATAGATCGGCAAGATTTACAATGGCACAGAGTACTGGATCCTTAGTAGCTTCATGGGGTGTATGATGATGCAGAATCACTTCTCTGTATGTTTCAGGAAAGTTCCATTTTTCAGCAATACAGAAGCCGATTTCAGAATGGGTAGTCTGGAAGGCTTCCTGTTCCATATCCACAAGACGCAACGGTTTTTCCTGTATTGTTTTCAGAACAGCAGCAAAGGGTTCAGTGTAGTAATGGCTTAACACCACTTCACCAATGTCATGAATGATTCCAGCCAGATATGCCTTTTCTACGTCTTCGTACTCTATTTTTTCTGCGATGATTTTAGAAACCATGCCAACGCCAAAGGCATGTACCCAGAAAGCATTTACATTTATTGCCCCGCCTTTATCTTCAAAGGCACTTATAAAAGATGAAGTCAGTGCGATCTCCCTGATATGCTGCTGGCCAAGGTACACCAAAGCCCGTTTGAGCGAGGTAACTTCATGGCTGGGACGATAGATTGGCGAGTTGATCATCTTCATGACCCTGGCAGTCATTACCTGGTCGGTCAGCATCAGATCAGCTACTTCATCAAGATTTATGTCAGGTGCGTCCAGCAGTTGCAGCACCTGGGTTGCAACCGCAGGGATAGTAGGCAAGTCATCTATCCTGGCAACCATCTGGCGGGCTATATCCATCATTGCCTGTTTATCCATAACCGGGCCCCTTTCTATTTTTTATAACCAAAACCGCCAGGGAAATGCACGGTTTTGAACTTGTCATTAACACCATGCAGAGATTCTGACTGACCAACAAAGAAATATCCATAGGGTTGCAGGTTGTTGTAGAAATGCTGCACAACCTTTGATTTTGCCGCCAGATCAAAATAGATCAGTACGTTGGCACAAAAGATAAAATCAAAGCTCTTCATAAAAACCATCTTTGTATCATCATACAGGTTCAGCTTATTGAAGGTTACCATCCGTTTAACCTCTGGAACCAGGTGAAACTTGCCACCTTCTTCCTTAAAGTACTTTCTTTTGTACAGGTCTGGCACGTTACGGACAGAATACGCGTTATAAACACCTTCCTTGGCCTGAGCAATCACAGTTTCATTAATATCAGTACCAACAATTTCAATCATCCAGTCTTTAAGGACGGTAGCTTTTTTTTCCAACAAAATCATGGCAAAGGTATAAGCTTCCTCGCCGGATGAAGAAGCCGCAGACCATAGCCGCAGCTTACGAAAGCCCATCTTGCCCTTTACCTCCAGCAATTCCGGCAGGAACTTGGACTCTATTGCCTTAACCTGGGGCATAGAACGGAAGAAGTAGGTTTCATTGGTGGTTACTTCATCCAGCAGATAGCGTAGTTCTTCCCCACCACGCGGAGACTTGAGCAACGCATAGTAATCCATAGCTGATTTAGCACCAGTGGCATCCATCCGCCTGTTAAGCCTGCTTTCAAGAAAGTACTTCTTGGTTGTGTGAAAGTACATGCCACACAGGTTATAGATAAAGTCACGTAACAGCTCAAAATCCTTGTCAGATATTGCCACAGCATGCACCTCTTTCAGTTATAAATACATCTGCGTAGCCATAGCTGGCTTTAACTACCTGCCTGGTTCAGCGGTTCGCAGCAGCCGCCTCATTACCATCAACAATACCAACCGGATCAACAATCAGAGCCACACGCCCGTCTCCGAGTATGGTTGAACCAGCAATACCAGACACATTGGCAAGGTATTTACCAAGGGACTTAATGGCCACTTCCTGCTGTCCCACCAGCCTGGTAACAACCAGCCCGACCCGCTTATCAGCAGATCCGATAACAACAATGTAGCAGAAGTTGTCCTGTGTTTCGGAAGGCTTGACATTAAAGACCTGCTCCAGCCGCACCAGTGGCAACACTATATCCCTCAGCTTCAGAACCTCCTGTCCACCGATTACGTGAAACTCCCGCTGATCAACCCGCAGAGTTTCAAGCACTGCTGCCAGTGGAATGGAGTAAATCTCCTCTTCAACCTCAACCAGTAATGACTGAATAATTGCCAGAGTCAGTGGCAGCCGCAGGATAAACTCCGAACCTTGTCCCTGTTCACTTTTCACCTCAATCAGGCCATTCAGCTTTTTGATATTGGTGCGTACCACATCCATACCAACACCACGGCCAGAAAGGTCAGAAGCCTGATCCTTGGTGGAAAAACCCGGCATGAAGATCAGGTCATAAATCTCACGCATAGCCATGGAAGTCAGTTGATCTTCTGTTATCAGCCCTTTTTCAATCGCCTTACGGCCAACACGCTCTGCATCAATTCCTTTGCCATCATCCCTGATGCTTATGATAATGGAGTTTCCCTCATGGATTGCCGCCAGAACCAGGGTGCCAGTGCGGGGCTTGCCAGCCGCAATCCGCTCTTCCGGTGTCTCAAGGCCATGATCCATTGCATTACGGATAAGGTGTATCAATGGATCGCCAATCTCATCCACAACAGAACGGTCAAGCTCTGTCTCTTCACCAAAAATCTGCAAGTCAACCTCTTTGCCAAGGTCACGGGCAAGGGAACGCACAATTCGAGGGAATTTTTTAAACACCTTTTCCACCGGAATCATCCGCATCTTCAGCACCTGCATTTGCAGCTCTGATGTAACAAAGTTCATACGCTTGGTCAGCTTGCCAAACTCTTCACCAAACAGGACTGAGTCGGAAACGCCTCCTTGCAGATCCTGGTTAAGCTGAATCATCCGGTTACGTTCAAGCACCAGTTCACCAACCTGGTTCATCAGGTCATCCAGCCGCTTAACATCAACCCTGACGGTTGAGTTGTCAGACAGGTCATCACCAGATGATTTTTCTGGCTTGGGTGGAGCCGGTTTTTTGACAGGCTGGGGAGGCGGACTGGGAGCTGCAACCGCAGGAGGTGGGCCTGCCTGACCCTGTGCTTCAGATGCCGGTTGTTCAGCCTTCTCAACAGGTGGCACTGTCTCTGTTGCAGCCGCATCCTGTGCCGGAGCAGCCGGCTGCAATGTCAAAAGCGGAATCAGCTTGTTGATGGTTTCATCAATCTCACGGTCTACAATCTCACCGGCTTTTATGTCTGAAACCAGCACCTTTACCAGGTCTGTGGATTCCAGTACCACATCCATAATCTCAGAAGTAAGTGCTAACTCTCCCTTACGCAGGCGGTTCAACACATCTTCTGTCTTGTGTGTCACCCTGACCAGCAGATCAAAGCCAAGAAAGCTGGAAGCACCCTTTACAGTGTGGATTGACCTGAAGATGCTGTTCATAAGCTCCGTATCTTCAGGAGACTTCTCCAGTGCTATCAGATCATCATCCAGCTTTTCAAGCAGCTCGGCTGTTTCAGCTAAAAAACCTTCCAGAAGTTCCTGGTCTTCACAATCAATGGACATTTAACACCTCACCATGCCAGACAGGCACAAATCAATTAAATGCTACATGTTTCCAAGCAACTGACGCTCTTCCAGGGAGAACATCTTTTGCAGATCCAACAGCACAAGCAACCGGTCAGTCTGGTTGATCACACCAGAGATACATTCCTGATCAATGCCACTGGTAACCACGGCTGGCGAAGGCTGTATCTCACTACTGGATATGCGGATAACCTCAGATACCGCATCTACAATAAAACCCATCAACTCTCCTTCAACATCCAGTACCATAATTCTGGTCTGCTTATCAGCATCAACCTCAGCCAGGCCAAATCGTCGTCGCATGTTGATAATTGGAATCACCTTGCCCCGCAGGTTAATCACACCTTCCACATAATGGGGGGTGTTAGGTACCCTGGTAATACTGGGCATACGTATGATTTCACGTACTTTAAGAACATCTACGCCATACTCCTCGTTATCCAGGCTGAAGCTGACCAACTGAATCAGTTCACCATGGTCACCTGCACGGGCGTCATCGGCTGACATCGGTACCAGGGCATTGGACATGGACAACCTCCTTGTGGTTTAAACTTAAGAATTACTGTTAGTTTAACAGCTTATGTTCTCTCTATGTGTTTGATCCCGGATAGTACATACAATGCAGACTTGCTGACAACGTGCCTTTGTACCATGTGATATGCCACCTGTGCAAGCGTAAGGCAGTGTCTTTTGAGTACTTCAAAACCTTTGCAACACGCTTTTAACCAGTGAACCGGTCAGAAATCAAGTCATATAATTGACAGTACTGCTGACTAGCCGTATAGTATTGCAATTCAGGAGTACATTAACGGCTTGGGGTGAATCAGTTTTGAACACTGTATTTCATATAACTGGTCTGGATCGCAAAACAAGTGATCTCATGTCCGCTTTTTTGACATACAAGGGCTACAATGCACTGGTATCAAAAAACTGGGCATATTTTTTTGAAAGCACCAGCAATGGAGACAATCGTGTTCTGATAACAGGCATACCAGCAGCAAAATCTGAACCTTCCGATCTTTTACTGATGCAGATGAAGGCTGACCCCAGGTTAATTGTCATAGCACACGGAAAGTCTGAATCACTCCGGCATCTTCTGACAGATCAGCGGCTGATTCACCTGCCAGACCCTCTTAGTATTGATGAGTTTGAAAGTGTCATCATGCGGGTTCGGGAGTTGCAGACCATAAAGTCAAACCCCGCCAAATCATCTGCTGATAAATACCCACACTTTCTTTGCTCCACCATTATTGGTAACAGTCAACAGATGCTTAATCTTTTTGAAACCATCGAGAAGGTTGCTGAATCAAACGCTACCGTCCTGATTCAGGGTGAATCAGGAACCGGCAAGGAACTTGCAGCAAGGGCCATACATCAGCTTTCCAGTAGAAAAGACAAGAACTTCGTGCCGGTTAACTGTGCCGCCATACCGGATGACCTTCTGGAAAGTGAGCTTTTCGGGCATGTCAAAGGTGCCTTTACAGGGGCTTATTCTGCCCGCATAGGGCGTTTTGAACTGGCAGACAAGGGTACGCTCTTTCTGGATGAAATCGGTGATATGAAAGCGGCTTTGCAGGTCAAGCTGTTGCGGGTGCTGCAAAGCAAGGAGTTTGAACCAGTCGGTTCTGTAAAGTCACAAAAAATTGATGCCAGAATTATTGCTGCATCCAACAAAAACCTGGATGACCTGGTAGATAATCAGACCTTCCGTGAAGACCTCTACTACCGGCTGTCGGTTATTCCGATTATTATCCCACCTTTACGGGAAAGACCGGAGGATATTCCTCTGTTACTGGAACATTTTCAGGAACAGTTTAACAGGGAACGTCAACATCAGATCACAGGCTTCAGCCCTGAAGCAACCGAGATGCTGCTGCACCATGATTGGCCCGGTAATGTGCGTGAGCTGGAAAATCTGGTGGAACGGATGATTACCATGAAGTCCAGCGGTATTATCACAGTAGATGATCTGCCTGAAAAATACCTGCACCAGACAGAGGTTAAACCGGCTTCCAAACTGTCTGATTCTGTATTTACATCTGCTCCGACCCAGCAGATGGGAAAAAACGGAATCTGCCTGAACAGTGCAGTCAACCAGCTTGAAACCGATCTTATTTTGCAGGCACTGGATCGGACAGGGGGAAACAAAAAAGAAGCTGCTGCCCTGTTGAACCTGAAACGAACCACGTTAATAGAAAAAATAAAGAAGAAAAACCTAAGCTACCCCTGACAGGAAAAGATAAATGGCGATCAACCATACAGAGCAGATAACTTCATCAGTCAGGGAAATGCTGACCAGCCAGAAGTCACCACAACAGAGTTCTGGTAATATGACCCAGGCTGAATTTGCAAAGCGGCTGGATCAACTGGTGCAAAAAAGCCTGCAAATGGCCAGTACAGACCCAAAGGCAGCACAGAATATGGCTGAACTGCTCAAACTTTCTACCTTACGCAGCTCCCTGCAACTGCTGGAAGATAAGCCGGATCAGATCAGCAACCTGCCATTTCCTGACCTTACAAACGGACTTCCAGGTAATACCACTGCCCTGCTTGATTATCTGTCAAGGCTTTCAAATGAGCTTAATGCCAATGCAGGTGCTGACAACCAGCCCCGTCCAACATCGGCAACACCACAGCCTGAATCAGGGGCAAAGGCAGTGGATATGATTGAACGCAGTTACATACCCACACCACCAGCCAGCTTTTCCAGCAATGATCTGGAACAGACCATATCAAGGGCATCAGAGCGTTACGGTGTTGACAGAGGACTTATTAAAGCGGTTATCAAGGCAGAAAGTAACTTTAATCCCAAGGCGGTTTCCAGAGCTGGTGCCCAGGGTCTGATGCAGCTTATGCCTGGCACAGCCAGGGATCTGGGGGTTACCAATCCTTTTGATCCTGAACAGAACGTAATGGGCGGCACCCGTTTTCTTAAAAACCTGCTGGTTCGCTACAATGGCAATCTGGACTCTGCCCTGGCAGCCTACAACTGGGGGCCTGCCAACGTTGACCGCAGCCCGAACCGTATGCCTAAAGAAACCCGCAACTACCTGGTACAGGTCAAGCAGAACTACCAGACCTATTCTGGATAGGTTTGCGGCTTTAAAACATAAGCCACGAATTGCACGAATCCCACAAGAACATAAACCGCCGATTAACACCGATGAATGCCGAGACAATCAGGGGGCGAACCGATGCGTTCGCCCGAAAATGTCACAAAATAACAAAGGGCAGGTCTTGTACCTGCCCCTTGTACACAGCATAGGAAGACGACTCTTTAACCAGACAATTAGTGTCATTCATGAAGATTCGTGTAAATTTGTGGTTAAAATGGTTTTTAATAGGTGTTAATCGGCGGTTTATGGTTTCCGTCACTGCGAGCGACTTTAGGGGCGTGTCAGTCTTGAGATTGCTTCGTCGCTCCGCTCCTCGCAAAGATGTGGATTTAAACTAAGTATAAGTTGTTTTATGGTTTTAAATCGGCGTTCATCTGTGTTAATCAGCGGTTAACTATCTGTTCATGCAGTTTTACACCTAAAACAGGTCAACCGGATCAATATCAACCGTCTCCCGCACAGCAGGTATGGCAACACGGCCTTTACGATACAGTTGCAGTAACCTGTGAAGATCTCCACGCTGCCCGCTTTTAAGCAGTATCTGTTGCCTGAAGCGCCCCCGTAACCGGTACAATGGTGCTGCTGCCGGCCCCAGTATCTCCACCCGTAACCCTGCTTGTGCCTTAAGCTTTCTAAGCTCAGTAGCAGCCTGATCCGCGGCTGTTTCCAGCACAGTTTCTGTCAATGCCGAAAGCTGAATAGCAGCCAGATGACCAAAGGGAGGGTAGCCCAGCTCTTGCCGAAACAGCAGCTCCTCCTGATAAAACCGGTCGTAATCATGTTCCAGGGCCATTTTAATGGCATAATTATCCGGCTGTCCGCTTTGTAGCAGTACCCGCCCTGGTAGCTCACCCCGTCCTGCCCGCCCGATAACCTGACTCAGTAGCTGAAAAGTCCGTTCCGCAGCCCTGAAATCCGGCTGATACAGACTACCTTCTGCCTGCAACACCCCCACCAGGGTCACGCCAGGGAAGTCATGCCCCTTGGCAATCATCTGGGTGCCCACCAGAATATCCACATCATGCCTGCGTACCAGATCAAGCACCCGCTCATGACCACCCTTGCCGCTGACTGTATCGCTGTCCATCCGTGCAATTCTGGCATCAGGAAAATGCTGCTTCAATTCATGTTCAACCCGCTCTGTGCCAACACCCATCTCCTTCAGCTCCAGCTCGCCACAATTGGGGCAGATGCAGGGGCTTGGAACATGATAATCGCAATAATGGCAGATACTTCTGGATTGCTGGCGGTGAAAGGTAAGTGAGACAGAGCAGTTGGGGCATTGCAGATCAGTGCCACAACCAGGGCAGACCAGCCAACTGGCATAGCCCCTGCGGTTAAGAAACAACAGGCTCTGTTCCCCCTGGGACAGGTTTTGCTCCAGTGCCTCAAGAAGCTGCGGTGCAAACAGGCTGTCACTGGTAAGTTTGACATTAAGAAGACTGGCCTCTGGCATTGGGCGGCCCGCAACCCTGTATGGCAGTTGCAGGTAACCAAGGCGACCCTGCTCAACAGCATAACGGGTGCTGACCAAAGGGGTGGCTGATCCCAGCAGCACAACCGCCTTACTCTGCTTACCCCGCACCAGAGCCAGATCACGCCCATTGTAACGCAGACCATCGGACTGTTTGTAGGAACCTTCATGCTCCTCATCCACCACAATAATGCCGATTTTATCCAGCGGTGCAAATATGGCGGAACGGGCACCGATTACTATCCGCACCTCATTACGTCGGATACGCCGCCACTCATCAAAACGCTCGCCATCGGACAGGCCGCTGTGTAAAACCGCCAGACCAACCTGAAATCTGGCCCTGAAACGATACACAAGTTGTGGTGTCAGGGCGATCTCAGGCACCAGCACCAGGGCATTTTTACCGGCCTTAATCACATAGTCTATGGCCTGTAGATAGACCTCTGTTTTGCCGCTACCGGTGACACCATGCAGCAGAAACGGTGAAAAACATCCTGCCTGCAATGCCTTGCTGATAACATCCAAAGCCTGCTGCTGGTGTGGGTTAAGCTCTCTGGGCTGATCCTGTTCAACAGGCATGTTACTGAACGGGTTGCGGTACACCTCCTGCTGTCTGCATCCAAGCAGCCCCAGCTCCTGCAAGCGGCGAAGATTTGCAGAACAGGCACCAAACCTGCCCCGAAGCTCTGATGCAAAGGCTGTCTGCTCCCCCTGCATAAAACTGTAAATTTCAGCGGTTTTACCCCGCAATGCCTTTTCCGGCTGTTGTTCGGTCAAGAGATACTGCCGCTCCTGCCTGATCTTTCTGCCGCCACTTACCAGCTCCTGGCCCTGTTCCATCCGGCCCTTGATGTTAATACCGCTTGGCAGGGCGGTCTTGATCACCTCCCCCAGGGGGTGCTGGTAATAGTCTGCAATCCACCTGAAAAAGTTCAGCTCATCATCTGTCCAGAGCGGCTCAGTATCCAGAAATGCAAGTACTTCTTTCAGCTTCTGCCCGGCCTCCGCTTGTGCAAAACCGAGCAGATAGCCGGTCAGCTTGCGGCGGCCAAAGGGCACAAACAGCCTGATGCCAGGTCTGGTCTTACTTGCCAGATCAGGTGGAATCAGATAATAAAAGCTGTTGAACAAAGGCAGCGGCACAGCCACCTCAACCACCAGCGGCTGTTCTGTCTGTTGCTTTATATGGGGAGAAGTTGGCATTTTAACGTTTAATCTTCCAGTGGGGATATGCAGGTAAACTGATGAGTATATTTTTAATGATCTTTTTTCTGATCTACGGGTTGATGAACCTGTGGTTCATACTCTGTCTTAACAAGGCTTTTCCGGCCCTGCCTGGTGGCTGGATATTACCGGTATTTTTCTGCCTGGCAATGATACAGGCCCTGTTTCTGACACGGACGCTGGAGCGAGACGGCAAAGAACTGGCAGCCAGCCTTTCAGCCTACATCGGCTATAGCTGGATGGGCTTTCTGTTTCTGTTCATCTCGGTTTCCGGCCTGCTGATACTGTTTAAACTACTCTGGAAGCTGCCAGTCCTTTCAAAATATTATGAGTTGGCATTTTTAACGCCCCGCAGCATCTTTTTGTTTTCCGCCATAACCTGCCTGCTGATCTGTATCTACGGCTGGTTTGAGGCCGGTCAGCTTAAAGTAGAACAACATCAGATCAGCACCAGCAAGCTGACCCAGGGCAGTCCATCCATAAAAATAGCCATGATTTCAGATCTGCATATCGGCCTGATAGTTGGATGCAGGCAGGTACAGCAACTAGTGGACAGAATTGAAGCTGAAAAGCCCGACCTGCTGGTAGCCACTGGCGATATTGTGGATGGTCATATCAAGCATTTTGACGGCATTGCCGAAAAATTCAGCAGCCTGAACCTGCCACTGGGCCTGGTGGCAGTGCCAGGCAACCATGAGTATTACGCCGGTATCGGAGAATCATTACGCTTCCTTAAACAGGCTGGTTACCAGGTACTGCGGGATGAAACTCTGCTGCTGGGCCAGAATCTTGTGCTGGTGGGTATGGATGATCCAGCGGCAATCTATTATGGCAACAAAGCAGGTGATGAAACCGGACTTTTGCGGTCTGTACCGACCGACCGGTTTATACTGTTGCTGAAACACAGGCCAATCACTACCAGCGAAAGTATCGGTCTGTTTGATTTGCAGCTATCCGGCCATGTCCATAAAGGCCAGATTTTTCCCTTTAACCTGCTGACCTGGCTACAGTTTCCGGTTAAGTCTGGCATGAACAGACTTGATGCCAACAGCCTGCTGTATGTCAGCCGAGGCACTGGAACCTGGGGGCCACCGATCCGATTTCTGGCCCCGCCAGAGTTGACACTTTTTGAGCTGGTTCCACAATAAAGACAGCATCAGCCCGACCAGTGAAGAAGCATTCTACCAGTATTTTTTAGGTGGCTCTGTATGACCGGTCTTAATGATCTCACCATCCACAATTCTGAACATATCGCCACTTTCAGCAACCCACTCATCCCCTTCTTCAGGCGGATTAGGAAAATTGCGTTGTCCCAGAAAAACTTCTTCATCGTTTATATAACCAAACCAGTCCAGAGAACCGGTCATCCAGATACGGGTTTTAAGTGCCATCTGTAATCAACCTCCTGTATTTTTTTATCAAGCAGCAACTCTCCACAAAATCAGAGCCGGTGTCAATTCATTTCAAACAGCAGTAGCTTGACTTTCAACCATGCAATGGTTACATCTTTTCAGACAAGTTTTTAAACCAGCCCGGATACATCATCAATTCATGATTGAGCTTATTTTATGAACAAGACGAGCCTGATGTTTCGTAACCACAAACAAGCCACAACCAGGGGACGCACAGAAATTCCGGTTGCCATGGATATTTATGAAACCGGACAGCAACTGGTTCTGGAGCTGGATCTACCTGGCATAGCACCCGATCTGATCAGAATCACCCAGCATGGCATGATCTGTCAGATTGAAGCAGAAAAACGACCGGAAGTGACTGGTGATACAACCCGCTATCTTTGTATGGAGCGTCGCTTTGGTCAGGTACGGCATTCAATCAGACTGCCAGACAACACTGACCCCAACGGAATCCGGGCAGAGTACCGCAACGGTATGTTACGGCTGATCTGCCCCATTGCACAAAAACACAGTATTCTGGTGAAGGAGTTAAAATAGTGAGGAAATCAAAGCAGCAAAGCAGTAATGAACCGATCATAATTTCTGAGGAAGAGCTTCAGATCCCCCAAACTCTGCCACTTCTGCCGATCCGTGACGTGGTGGTCTATCCCTTTATGATTATTCCGTTATTTGTAGGGCGTGAGGCATCCATTAAGGCGGTGGACCAGGCCCTGGCCGGAGACCGTATGATTATGCTGGCTGCCCAGCATGATATTGGTGATGAAGACCCCAGCAGTGACAAGATCTATCGTGTCGGCACTGTTGCCATGATCATGCGGATGCTGAAACTGCCGGATGGCCGCGTCAAGATACTGGTACAGGGGCTGGTTAAGGCACGGATAGAGGAGTTTGTTGAGGAAGAGCCTTTCCACACAGTACAGATTGAACGGCTGGTGGAGCCTCCGGTATCAGATACAATTGAGAATGAGGCACTTACCCGTAATGTGCGTGAGCAACTTACAAAAATAGCTGAACTGGGCAAGCCGATCTCTCCTGAAGTGACTGTAATTCTGGAGAACATCTCTGACCCTGGCAGCATGGCTGATCTGATTGCCAGTAACCTTGGCTTAAAGCTGGACGAATCCCAGATGTTAATTGAGATTGAGGATCCTGTTAAGCGGCTCACCAAGGTGAACGAACTGCTGGCCCGCGAACATGAAATGCTGTCTGTTCAGGCAAAAATCCAGAGTGCCGCACGGGAGGAGATGGGGAAAAATCATAAAGAATACTATCTGCGGGAGCAGATGAAGGCGATCCAGAATGAGCTGGGCGATAATGACGGTAAGGAAGAGCTGGCAGAGCTTCGCAAATCCATTGAAGCGGCAAAAATGCCTGCTGGAGTACAGAAGGAAGCCCTCAAGCAGCTTGGCAGACTGGAGCGGTTGCATGGTGATTCCGGTGAAGCCGGAGTTATTCGTAACTACCTGGACTGGCTGATTGAAATCCCCTGGTCAAAAAGCACCCGAGATTCACTGGATATAAACCGTGCCAAGCAGATTCTGGATGAAGATCATTCATATCTGGATAAGGTTAAGGATCGGATTCTGGAGTTTCTGGCGGTTCGCAAGCTGAATAAAAATATGAAAGGCCCGATTCTCTGTTTTGTCGGCCCCCCTGGTGTTGGTAAAACATCCCTTGGCAAATCCATTGCCAGAGCCTTGAACCGGAAGTTTGTACGGATCTCCCTTGGTGGCGTGCGGGATGAAGCTGAAATCCGTGGACATCGCCGAACTTACCTGGGAGCATTGCCTGGCAGGATTATTCAGGGGATGAAGCAGGCTGGCACCAAAAACCCGGTCTTTATGCTGGATGAGCTGGATAAACTTGGCTATGACTATAAGGGTGATCCTTCAGCGGCACTGTTGGAGGTGCTGGATCCGCAACAGAACAACGCCTTCTCGGATCATTATGTAAATCAGCCCTATGACCTGTCCAATGTTCTGTTTCTGGCAACCGCAAACCATAGTGACCCGATCCCCTCAGCCCTGCGGGACCGGATGGAAATTATCAGTATCCCTGGCTATACCGAGGAGGAAAAGCTGGAAATAGCCCAACGTTACCTGGTACCACGCCAGATGAAAGAAAATGGCCTGAAGGATAAGCATATAGGTTTTGAAGAAGCAGCCCTGCAAGACATCATTGCCAAGTACACCCGTGAAGCCGGCCTCAGGAATCTGGAGCGGGAAATCGGAAATATCTGCCGCAAGGTAGCCAGAAAGATTGCCGAAGGCCATAATCGCAAGGTGAAAATCACCCCCAATATGGTGGTTACACTGCTTGGTGCCCACAAGTATCTGCGGGATGATGAGCTGGATAAAAACGAAATCGGTGTGGTAAACGGCCTGGCCTGGACACCGGTGGGTGGCGAGGTGCTGCATATTGAGGCCACTACCATGTCTGGAAAAGGTGCCATGTCCCTGACCGGCAAACTGGGCGATGTGATGAAGGAATCTGTCCAGGCTGCCCTGGCCTATATTCGGGCACACGGAGATGAGTTCCACCTTGCTCCTGAATGGTTTCAGACAAACGATATACATATCCATGTGCCTGCCGGAGCAGTACCCAAGGATGGCCCCTCTGCCGGTTGTGCCATGGTAACCGCCCTGATCTCTGTACTGACACGGACAGCGGTTAAAAAGGATGTAGCTATGACCGGCGAGTTTTCGCTGCGGGGCAGGGTGATGCCGATTGGCGGCCTCAAGGAAAAGATCCTGGCGGCTGTCCGTGCAGGAATCAAAACCGTAATTATACCGGAGCAGAACAAGAAGGATCTTGAGGATATACCCAAGGAGATACAGAAAAAAGTAAGGATTGTAGCTGTAAAAGAGATTGATGAAGTGTTGAAGCTGGCACTGGAAAAATATCCGATTCCAGCCCCCAAAGGCAGTAAGCCCAAATCAGTCTCAACGCCAAAGATGGTGGTAAGACCAAGCAAGGAAATTTCTGCCTGAGTTACAGGTTGAGACTTATTCCAATTCCATATCAAAGCGTCTTCTTCGTTGGCTCGTCATCGCCTTGAATCCATCTTTGATCTGGAGTTGGAATTAAATGGCCTGACCAGACGTAAAAAGCGGGGCATCGTAGCGATGCTCCGCTTTTGTTTTGCTGCTTGGTTTCCATTCGGAAACAGAAGATTTGAAATAACCAGTTTTCGAGTCGCAAAGAGGGGATTTTTTCTTATGGCCAGGAAATCAAGGGATTGTGCGGAGGCGTACTATAGTACGTCGCACAAACAAGCCCGATGATTGACACCGCCAGAAGGAAAAAGCAGCCTTTCCGGGCGAAAACTATTTGAGATTTTGCCTGATCCGCTCAACAGCCTCAATCACATTCTCACGGTGACCAAAGGCGGAAAGTCGGAAGAAGCCTTCCCCACTGGGGCCAAAACCACTGCCAGGGGTGCCAACAACATTGCACTCATTCAGCAGTTTATCAAAGAAATCCCAACTGCTCATGCCAGACGGTGTTTTCAGCCAGATATAGGGTGCATCAACACCGCCATAGCAGGTAACACCAGCAGCCTTCAGCCCTTCACGGATTATCCTGGCGTTTTCCATATAGTAATCAATAACAGCCTTTGTCTGTATTTTACCCTCTTCACTA
>CAZRKG010000001.1:57855-88184 GCA_964600635.1 uncultured Geobacter sp.
TCTCTTTGTTCTGTTGCCAGCCTTCATCACTGTAAACTGCTGCTGCTGCCCGTTGTACAGGATATGAGGCACCGTTGAACTTGGTGGTGGTACGACGCAGCCAGAGCTTGTTCAGGCTGTACTTTTCACCACTGGCAGTGGTTCCCATCACCTCTTCCGGCACAACCACCAGACCACAACGCACGCCGGTAAAACCAGAAGTCTTGGAGAAGGAACGGAACTCAATGGCACACTTTTTAGCTCCTTCCACCTCGTAAATGGAGTGGGGAATATCCGGGCTGGTTATAAAGGCTTCATAGGCAGCATCAAAGAAAATCACAGCATCATTTGCCAGGGCATAATCAACCCACTTCTTCAGCTCCGCCCTGGTGGCAACAGTACCGGTGGGGTTATTGGGGAAGCAAAGGTAGATAATATCCACCTTCTCCTTGGGCAGCTCTGGTATAAATCCGTTTTCCTCACAACATGGCAGGTAGACAATCCCATGGTAGTAGCCCTTGTCATCAGCCTCACCAGTGCGGCCAATCATAACGTTGGTATCGTTGTAAACCGGATAGACCGGATCACCGATTGCCACCTTGTTATCCAGTGCAAAAATATCCAGGATGTTGGCACAGTCACACTTGGAACCATCGGATATGAACAGCTCATCGGTTTTAAGCTCCACCCCTAACGGTTTGTATGCCTTCTCTATAATTGTGTTAATCAGCCAGTCATAACCCTGCTCCGGGCCATAGCCGGCAAAATTATCTGTAGTGGACAGGTCATCAACAGCATCATGAAACGCCTTGATTACAGCCGGTGCAAGCGGCCTGGTCACATCGCCAATCCCCAGACGGATCACCTTGGCATCGGGATTGGCTGCGGTAAACTCCCGCACACGACGACCGATTTCAGGGAAGAGATAACCAGCTTTCAGCTTAAGATAGTTGTCATTTATTTTTGCCATCTTACTAATATTCCTCCGGTTTTATTTTATTCCAGTTTCAGATCAAAGATCGGTTCAAGGCGGTGAGGAGATCGGCGACGAAGGCGTACACACAGTACGTTGAGGAGCCGATAACGAGCCAACGAAGAAGACGCTTTGATCTGGTATTGGAATTAGTTGATTATTGTAAAGCGTGTTGACTTCTGCCGCTGCCCCCTGCCGATAAAGTAGTACAGAATAACACCCAGAAACGGCAGTGCCAGCACCAGTACAAGCCAGATCAGTTTGTTATAGCCCTCAAAATCATGCTTAAGAATATCAATCAAAGCCCAGATCCAGGCCACAAGACAGGCTATACCTATCAGACCTGATCCCAACATGACTCCCAGAGCTGCAATTCCGCCTTCAAACATCAGGTTCTCCATTCTGTAGCTATAAAGCTACCAACGGCAGTTTTTCAAGGGTCTGCCAGGCCAAGTACATCCTGCATATCGTACATCCCTGGTTCTTTGCCCACCACCCATCTGGCAGCACGGACAGAACCACGGGAGAACATATCGCGGGTCATGGCACGGTGTGAGATCTCTATCCGTTCACCCTGGCCAATGAAGTAAACCGTATGTTCGCCGATAATATCGCCACCACGCACGGTCTGCATACCGATCTCCTGTTTGGTACGCTCACCGCAAATCCCTTCACGGTGGTAATTGGCAACCTGGTTATAGTCACGGCCCAGGGCATTGGCAACTACCTCGCCCATTCTGACTGCGGTACCGCTAGGGGAATCCTTCTTTTTGTTGTGGTGCAGCTCTACAATCTCAACATCAAAATCATCGCCCAGTATCCTGGCTACATCCTTAAGCACCTTGAAGCAGACATTGACACCAACCGACATATTGGGTGCCAGTACCACCGGCACATCTTTAGCCAGTTCTGCTGCAAAGGCCCTTTCTTCAGGGGTAAAGCCGGTGGAGCCGATTACAATGGCCTTGTTCTTCAACCCGCAGACCTCAAGGTTTTTGAGTGAGACCCTGGGACTGGTAAAGTCAATCAGAACATCACAGCCCTCAACCACGCTATTCAGATCATCACTGATGGCAACCCCCAGATTACCGCAACCAGCCACCAGACCTGCATCCTGCCCCAACAGCGGATGGCCGGGGCATTCCAGGGCACCGGATACAGTACAGCCAGCCTCAATTGCAGCCACAATAATCCGTTGTCCCATGCGACCGGCAGCACCACAAACAGCGATTTTAATCATAAAACACCTCAGTCTATTATTCCAATTCCATATTAAAGCGTCTTCTTCGTTGGCTCGTTATCGGCTCCTCAACGTACTACGTGTACGCCTTCGTCGCCGATCTCCTCGCCGCCTTGAATACATCTTTGATCTGAAATTGGAATTAGATCAGCTTGTACTCTTTCATAATGGCGATCAGCTTCTCTTTATTGGCAGCACTGATCGGACAAAGGGGCAGACGCAGCTCATCGGAACATTTGCCCATCAACCCCAGGGCGGTCTTAACCGGAATCGGGTTACTCTCAATAAACATGGCATTACTGATTTTAAGGGTTTCCAGATGCAGTCTGCGGGCTGTTTCCAGATCACCGGCAAAGAAGGCATCGGTCAGATCAGCAACCGCCTTGGGCATGATGTTGGCCAGCACAGAAATAACGCCTTTGGCTCCGCAGGCCATCAAAGGATAGGTCACAAAGTCATCACCAGAAAGAACATCAATCTGGTCGCCACACAGGGCCATAACTTCCGAACCCTGCTGCAAAGAGCCTGTTGCCTCTTTAATTGCCACTATGTTTTTGATTGGGGCCAGCCTGGCAACTGTTTCCGGCAGCAGATTAACACCGGTCCGGCCTGGCACGTTGTACAGCACCTGCGGGATGGCAACCGCCTCTGCAATCGCCTTGTAGTGCTGATACAGCCCTTCCTGGGTGGGCTTGTTGTAGTATGGAGTTACTAACAGACAACCATCAACACCGGCATCCTTGGCAAGCTGGGTCAGCTCAATCGCCTCAGCAGTGGAATTGGAACCTGTGCCAGCTATGATCTGGACACGCTTATTGGCCTGCTCCAACACTGTTTTCACAACCAGCATATGCTCGTCATAATCCAGGGTTGATGCTTCGCCGGTGGTACCGCATGGTACAATACCATCAGTGCCGGACTCGATCTGAAACTCCACCAGCTCACGTAATGTTTCAACATCCACTGCCCCGTTTTTAAACGGAGTCACAATTGCAACAATGCTTCCCTTAAACATAAGTACCTCCTGTCAGGTTGGGTTTAACTGCAAATTAAATCAGAATGTATTGATACGGTTAATAAAGGCTATCAGCAGGCCGTAGTTATAGTGATCAAACGGAAACACAATCCTTGGCAGATCGGCCAGATCCGGTTCATCCAGTTCCACATCCAACGATTTGCAGCAGGTTATCTTGCCACCTGGCAGCATCAGCTCTGAAAACTCCTGTTCCAGAATATCAAGCTGATGCCTGGTCAGCTCCTTGTTAAGCCTTACAATGGCCTGCTCGTTATAGAAGCGAATTGAGTGATAGTTCTTGTAAAACTCTTCTATCACTGCACAGGCTTCATCAACATCCTTGGTAACGGTGAAAATAGAGAAATCTCCGCCGGAAATCAGCCCTTTAGTCAACAGTTGCTGCTTCAGAAAATCAAAAAACTGCTCCCAGAAGCCTTCAGCATCATCCACCAGCACCAATGGTTTTGGGGGTGTCTTGCCGGTCTGCACAAGGGTAAAAACCTCCATTGCCTCGTCAAGCGTACCAAAACCACCCGGAAATACCGCCACTGCATGGGCCTCCTTAACAAAGGCTACCTTACGGTTAAAAAAGTAACGGTAGGTGACCAGCCGCGGATTGTCCTGCATAACAGGATTAGCCCCCTGTTCAAATGGCAGCTTGATGTTGACAGCAAAAGAATTTTCACTGCCAGCCCCTTCATTACCAGCCTGCATAATGCCTGGACCACCACCGGTAATCGCCATCCAGCCTTTTTCTGCCAGCTTGCGACTAAACTGGATACACTTCTGGTAAATCTCTTCCTCTGGCCTGGTACGGGCAGAACCAAAGATTGTGACCTTTTTACGATCATGGTAAGGACCAAACACCTTAGTGGTATATCTCATTTCACGTAATGTACGGTTAATCATCTTCAGATCAGGAATATATGTAGTGACTTGCCCGATCTTAAGAGCAGACAGGATCATCTCCCGTGTCAGGCCAGCATGTTTAATCTCTCCAGCAGCCTCCATCAGGCGATCAATCAAACCATCAACTTCCTGATTTGTGTATGTAAACTTAAGCTTCATGGTACCCTCTTCCAGACATGCAGTGACTATTTTCAAGCCCCGCTGAATAACTTTGTAGACTAACATACCTGAAAATCGCTGTAAACCTTGCTCACTGCTAAATATATGGCTGTTATCCTTGTCATCATACGTAGATTTGTGCTACTTAGATACTGTTTCATAAAACCAACTTTTAATTACACCTAAGAGAGGACAGCAATGAGCCACCAACGCAAGCCGGAAATTAATTTCAACTATATCTTTAATTACAACTACAATCCTGTCTACGCCAACGGCGTACAGGGAGGATTCTCCCCAAGGGGCGAGCTGGTGATGCACTTTTACCAGGAGCGTCCAAGCCTGCCAAAGGAACTTACCCATGAGATTACACCAGAAGGTGGTATTGGTGCCCTGGTAGAGTCTGAGCCTGCAAACCTGAACCGTACAATGGTACGTTTTGTGGAAGCAGGCATAACCATGAACTTCCAGACCGCAGCCATGGTACACGCCTGGCTGGGTGAACAACTGGCACAGATGCAGGCAGCATACAAGGCACAGGCCGAGTTTACAGAAGGTGGCCCTGAAGGTTCTGCTGAATAAAATAAACAAGGCCATCCATACAAAAGCAGCCCGTAGACAATCAAAGTCCACGGGCTGTTTTACTTTCAGAAACGGATTATCTGCTAGCCTGTCCTGCCAAGCCTGACCGTAACTGGCCAGGTTATCAGCCTGACCTGCTCAGGATCACCCCAGGCCGCTGTCAGATCATCCATAATCAGATCCAGCGGTGAGGTTTCAAATTGCATCCGATACTCCTTAACGGCTGACCAGGTGTTCAGATAGCCAAGCAGATGGTGCAGATTCCACTGCTCCTGTGTAACAAAATCTGGTGTTGCAAACTCGTCAAACGGGAAAGGAATGTTTTTGTAAAGTGTGTCAACATGCTTACGCTCCGGTGGCCAGAAAGGTCCGATTATCTGGTGATAAAAACGGTCAATCACAGGGTCAAGCTCCTCTGAAATCCGTAACAGGTCATAGGTTATAGCAGCCAGCAGACAACCATCCGCAGCCACTCGCCTTACCTCCCCATAGAACCTCTCAAAATCAAACCAGTGCAAAGCCTGGGCAACAACTATCAGATCAATGCTTTTGGGCTTGATATCAGTCTGCTCGGCTGGCATGATACGATAATCAATTGCAGAATCAAAAATCGCATTGCAGATCTGTTCAGAACTTGGATCTGTGGCAATAACCTGCTTAAAATAAGGAACCAGCATCAGGGCGGACTGTCCGGTGCCGCAACCACAATCCCAGGCAACATTATGTTGCAGACACTGATTGCCAAGCCAGGCAAACAGCTCATCAGGATAACCAGGGCGATAGTTGCGATAGGCACAGGAATTATGGGAGAAGTGGTCCTTAAAACCAGACATAACTTAAGTCTCCATATACTTTTTGATTGCCGCCATGGAACGGATCATACGTTCTTTACTATGGGCCTCCAGCGTCCAGATTGCACCAGGTGCGTATTGTTTCAAAAGGCCGGTGACCTCATGGAAGTCGATTTCTCCCTCGCCAACCGGCAGATGCTCATCAGCACTACCATGATTGTCATGCAGGTGACTTTCAATAATATAGTGACCCAGGGTTGCAAACCATTCTTTAAGGGAAACCGTGGCAAACATATTAAAGTGACCACTGTCAAAACAGTGACCAAACATCGTGTGGTCAAGCTGTTCAAGCAGTTGCAGCAAGGTTGATGGCTCTTCCTCAAAGATATTCTCTATGGCTACACGGCAACCTGCTGCCTTGATTTTATCCTGCTGTTCCTGCCAGAAGCTGACACTGTTTTCAATCCAGCGTTCACGCACAGAACCATGTACAATCCGGCTGTAACCAGGATGGAACACCACTATTTTTGAACGTAAAACCTCAGCTATTTCAAGGGTTTGTTCTACACGTAGCCTTGTAGCTTTACGAATCAGCGGATCGGTTGAACCTGGATTAAGATCCAGAAAAGTGGCATGAATAGTGCTATAAAGATTGTAGTTATCAAAATCGCATGATAACTTCTCAAAATCTGACAGTTTTGCAGAATCAAGGACATCGGCTGGCAGGTACAGTTCAGGGTTAATCTGCTCTGCAAAAATAAAATCATACTGCTCTGCAAGCCTGCTGTAGGGCAGATGACAACATAAAAGGGGTGGATGACTCATTAAACTACCTCCGTTAAACATCAGGTTGGTCACAAACAGGATCAGGGACAGGGTTCTTCTGCGGACTCACAGACTCCTGCACAGGTGCGAGTTCATGGCTTTGGCAAGTGCTTTATTCTGTAGCAAGCTACTACCCCTGCTGAAAAATATCAACCTGCAACCTGGTACAGGCATGAATTTAAAATACCAGTACCTCCTTATTAACATTGACAAAAACACAACACTGTATACAATTTTTCAACATTTGAAACCGGAGTAATTAAACACCCATGAAAACATCAAAAGAAAAACATCCTACCCTGCGTGAAAAAATCCTTGAAGCCCTGCGTGATGCCATAATTTCCGGTAATATCAGTAGTGGCAGCCGAATTTCAGAACCAGAACTGGCAGAACGCTTTGGCATCAGCCGTACCCCGATCAGGGAGGCTTTCCGCCAACTGGCTTCCGAGGGCTATCTGACCATCCGACCACGTAAAGGGGCAGTGGTTACAGCCTACAACCCTAAGGATATTTCTGAGTTTTACGCCATAAAAAGTATTCTGGAAGGGTACGCTGCCCGTCTGGCCTGCAACAGGTTGAGTGATAAAGATATTGATCGGCTGGAGCAGATCAACGCAAAACTCAGTGAACTTTCAGCCCAGGGCGATGTAAAGCTGTTCTTTAAGACCCATAATGATTTTCATGATCTGTTTATAAAAGCGGCTGATAATGAAAAATTGAGGGAAATGATCAGTACGCTGGTCAGCCGCTTCCAGCGTCTCAGACTAACCTCAATGTCCTTACCGGGCCGGATGGATATTTCAATGCAGGAGCATAAAAAGATCATCAGTGCCTTCCGCAACCGTGATTGTGATCAGGCGGAGCTGCTGGTTCGTGAGAACGCAGAATATGGCGGCAAAGTACTGCTGGACGGTGCTGTTGACAGCCTTGTTGAAAGCATGTCTCCCTGATGACCACCAAAGCCAATGACATAAGGCGTAGTCTTCCTAAAATGGATAAAATGCTGGCCTGTCCACAACTGATTGATCTGGCAGGTATTCATGGCAATCAACTGGTGAAGCAGGCTGCCCGTAAAACCCTGGACGATCTTCGCAACCAGTTAGCAGACGGCATAACCCCAAACCTTGCACAAAACAACATCTGCCAGATGGTAGAGCAGCAACTGATCCGGCTGCAAACCCCCAGCCTGCGGCGGGTAATCAATGGCAGTGGTGTAGTGATCCACACAAATCTGGGACGCTCTCCCTTGCCAAAGGAAGCAGAAGCAGCCCTGCTGGATACCGCCTGGGGTTACAGCAACCTGGAGTTTGATCTTGATACTGGCGAGCGTGGCGAGCGTTACAGCCACGTTGAAGAACTGATCTGCGAGCTGACCGGTGCAGAAGCAGCCATTGTTGTCAACAACAACGCCGCTGCGGTAATGCTGGCCCTTTCCTGCCTGGCCAGCGAAAGGGAAGTAATCGTATCCCGTGGCGAGCTGGTTGAAATCGGCGGCTCCTTCAGAATACCGGATGTCATGGCCCAAAGCGGTGCCAGACTGGTTGAGGTGGGTACCACCAACCGCACCCATTGCAGGGATTACCAGACCGCCATTAACGAACAGACCACACTGCTTTTAAAGGTACACACCAGCAACTTTGCGGTGGTGGGCTTCACCAACCAGGTGAGCACATCCGAACTGTCCAGGATCGCCCAGAATGCCAACCTGCCGGTCATGGTGGATGCTGGCAGCGGCTGTCTGGTGGATCTGACCCGCTTTGGGATTGAAGGTGAGGACACCGTACAGCAATATCTTCAGGCTGGTGCAGACATTGTTACATTCAGTGGCGATAAACTGCTGGGCGGCCCCCAGGCTGGGCTGATTGCAGGTAAAAAAGAGCTGATCAGCCGTATGAAGAAATTCCAGCTATTACGGGCCTTACGGATAGATAAACTGACCCTGGCAGCATTGGAAGCAACTCTGCGGCTGTACCGCAACGAACAGACAGCACTAGAGCGGATTCCCACTTTGAGGATGCTGACCATGCCACTGGAGCAGATCACTACAAAGGCCCGGAGAATGCAACGGAAGCTACGCAGACTGCTGCCGGAAAGTGTAAAACTCCGTATAGTGACAGGCTGCTCCAGCCCTGGTGGTGGCACCTTCCCACTGCTACAACTGCCCAGTCAGTTAATAGAGCTGGAACTGCCAGGCATATCTGCCGCTAAATTGGAAGAACGTTTGAGACATACCAGACCGCCGGTGGTGGGCCGTGTCCAGAAAGATCGCTTCATGCTGGATCTGCGTACACTTTCGGACCATGAACTTCCGATGCTGGCAGATGCCCTGCTTCAGACCATGCAGGAGCCAGCATGAGCAGCCAACACAACTTTGCCATAATCCCCGCCGCTGGTATGGGCAAACGGATGGGTGCCAGCATCAACAAACAGTACCTGCTATTGCAAGGAAAGCCGATACTGGCACACACACTGCAAAGGTTTCAGGACAGTCCGCTGATTCACGGCATTATTGTTGTAACCCCGTTGGATGAAATCCCATTCTGTAAGCAGGATGTGGTGGAAAGGTACAATCTTAACAAGGTGCTGGAGATAGTTCCAGGGGGGGCAGAGCGTCAGAACTCGGTACATAATGGGCTGAAGGCACTGGGCCAGTATGCTGACCCCAGTGATATTGTCCTGATCCATGATGGTGTCCGCCCTATGGTTAATGAACAACAACTGGAAGAATCAATCAGGATTGCCAGACAGGGAATTGCTGCCCTGGTGGCGGTACCTGCCAAGGACACCATCAAGGTTGTAAAAGATGGTCTGGTACAGGAAACTCCTGATCGTACCACCATCTGGCAGGCCCAGACCCCGCAGACCTTCCAATACAATGATATTCTTTCAGCCTACAACCAGGCTGAACAGGATGGTTTTCTGGGTACTGACGACTGTTCTCTGTTTGAACGATACAATGGAAATGTAACGATAGTATCAGGCAGTTATTGCAATATAAAAATCACAACACCTGAAGATCTGTTGCTGGCCGAGGCATTTATGTCAACAGTAACAGATGGTAATGGAGGCTAAACAGATATGAGCCAACAGGATTTTCTGATTGTAATTAATGACACCAAAGCTGCTCACCTGGCCTTTGAACTGCTGCAAAACTCCATTTACAGGTTGCATCTTGTAGCCACCTGCGAAGATGCCCGCAACATTATTAAAAATAGGCCGCCGGATGTGATTCTGCTTGGTTCACCACCCCACCAGAGATGTCTGCCCTCTTTAAGTCACCTACAGGAAGCTGGCTGCGATCCCGCTGTAATTGCACTGTTGGATGCCAATGAAGAAGACCGCTACCTGGATTGCCACAAACAGGGTGCGTTGGATTGTCTGACAGCCCCTTTCAACCAGGATAAACTGCAAAAAAGTATAGAACGCTGCCAGGCCATCAAAACCCTTGAACGACAAAAGCGTGATTTTATCTCTATGCTGTCCCATGATCTTAAAAATCCGATTACTGCTGCCATCGGTGCCGTTGATCTGGTACGGGAGAAACGGCTTGGTTCACTTAACCGAGAACAGGCCAGTTATCTGCAATCCGCCATAGAAAGCTGTAATGAAGTAACTGCCATGATTGATAATCTGCTGGACCTGCACAGACTTGAAGCAGGCAGAATTATCTTTCACCATTGCCCGGTTAACCTGAAAGACCTGGTGCGAACAGAGCTGAACCGTTTTGACGGCACATTAAGGCAAACCAGAATAAACCTGGAAATAAATTTTGCAAAGGAACTGCCGGAGCTGCAACTGGATCAGCAGAAGTTCCAGCGTGTGATAGCCAACCTGCTGACCAATGCCATAAAATTCACCCCTTCTGATGGTAAGATAACCGTCAGTTGTGACCTGGAGCAGGACAGGACTGGCAGTCAGATGGTAAGGCTGGTCATAAGTGATACCGGCAGCGGCATATCCAACATAGAGCTGCCAATGATCTTTGACAGATTTATTCAGGCCAGCAACCAGGGTGGTCGTAAAAGTGGTGGCAGCGGCTTGGGGCTTGCCTTCTGCAAGCTGGTGGTGGAGGCCCACGGTGGCAGCATAATTGCCAAAAGCCTGGAAGGACAGGGCAGTGAGTTTACAATCCTGTTGCCGGTTGATAAATAAAATGGTGATGCTAAAGATCGATTTTAAGGAGATCAAGACTTATGTTTAAACGTATTCTGCTGACCATGCTGACAACGGTAGTTTTGTCTCTTATGCTGGCACCAGCCAGCCAGGCCCTTGATCTTGACAAGGCAATTGTGATTGGAAATGGCCCCAAAAAGGTGATTGAGTTTACCGACCCTGACTGTCCATTCTGTCGCAAGGCTTCAACTTATTTCAAAAACCGCGATGACGTAACCCGCTATGTTTTCTTCACTCCGCTGAAAATCCACCCCAACGCCAGGCAGAAGATTCAGTACATCCTGTCTGCCGGTCAAAATGACAGAGTAAGGCTGTACAATGAAGTTATGTCAGGAAAGGTTGACCGAATGGATTTTGACAAGCTGCCGATCACACCTGCTGGAGTTAAATTGCAGAAAGAGCAGCAGGCAGAAACCGAACGTGCCAAGGTTGATTCAACACCAACCTTCATGATTATGGGCAGAATTATTGAAGGATTTGATCTGAGAAAGATTGAAGAGCTGCTGGGCAACTGAGCAGCTCCTTATCATTTCCGCATATTGGACAGAATCACCAGCTCCCTGGCCAGTGCAAGTTCTTCGTCCTTTGAGCGGACCTGCTTATCCAACCTGGCATCAAACAGTTGTTCTTTAATTACCCTGATGTCCGGCCCCTGGACTGCCCCCAGTTTTTCAATCTCTTTGCCACTTATCAGCGGTTTGACTGTCATCAGATGGGTCAGGTAGTGGGAAACCAGCTTACGCAGCTCTTCATTACCTGTCCGGGCCAGGCCATACAATAACAGCTCCAGCGGAATACCATGCAGCAATTTGTACAGCCTGCTGTTGGGCAGGTCTTTTTCGCGGGTAGCCAGATAACGTAACCGTTGCAGGTGTGCCAGGGCACTTTTACGCTGGTTAAGCACCCGTTCCATCAACCTGGGAGGGAAGGATAGCCGCTTGCAGCATTGATGATACTGTTCTTCATCCAACCTGTCCGTAAGGGCCAGAAACCAGACCGACCAGGCTTCCAGCGGCATGTTCAGGTATAGCAGGCGATACCAGGCCAGAACCTGCTTTACCTCTGCAAACAGTTTTTCACCATCAGCAGCAAAACGCAGATCTGGGTGGATGCTGGGCAAAAGCCCCAACTGGGCCATTCTTTTAACTGCCAGCACAGGTTCCTGCTCCTGAAGGATCTGCAACAACTCCCCCTGTAAACGCTTACCACTGATCCGCTCCACCAGCCCGGCCCGCACCGCTGAACGGAGCAACCCTTCTGTATGTGGTTCAATCTGGAAGTCAAGCCTTTGTTCAAATCGCACCGCCCTGAAAGCACGGGTGGGATCTTCCACAAAGGACAGGTTGTGCAGTACCCTGACGATTTTTGCCTGTAAATCCTTCCGAGCTGCAAAAAAATCAATCAAAGTGCCAAAACGGTCTTTATTCAGACAGAGAGCAAATGTATTGATGGTGAAATCCCGACGGTAGAGATCATGCCGCAAAGAGGCCCGCTCCACCGTGGGCAGCACCCCAGGCGAGTCGTAAAACTCAAGCCTGGTGCTGGCTACATCAATTTTGGTACCATCTTCACAGACCAATACAGCGGTGCCAAAGGCATGGTGGGGCCGCACACGGCAGTTCTGCTGTCTGCCAAAGGTCTCGGCAAAGAAAATTCCATCACCTTCAACTGTTACATCCAGATCAAGGTTGGTCTGGGCCAGCAGCAGATCCCGCACAAAACCACCCACTGCAAAGACCGGCACCCCCAGTTGATCACCATTTTCACCCAAAAGCCGCAGCATCTGTACTGTCTCTGGCGGCAAACGCTTATCAATCATCTGGATGATATTCCGCTCTTTGGGCTGGGGTGAGAGCCGCTCAAGATCATAAATTGTCTCAGAAGGACGGCTACCGCCATGCAGATGACGTAGCAGATCAGTTCTGGTGACAACCCCCACCAGCTTGTCATCATCAAACACCGGCACAAAGCGGCGGTCATTACCAACCATATAGTCGGTCACATCAGTCAGGGGAGTATCCGGGCTGGCCCGCATAATTTCGGTCTGCATCACCTCGGTCACAAGCATGTGGCCCAGGCCGTGGTAGACTGTTTTCTCAGCCACCTTGCGGGTGATGATGCCGATCAGCTCACCCTTGAATGTAACCGGCATGGCACTGTAATTGTAACGGCCCAGAATATCGCGGGCTTCCTGCACTGTGGATTCTGCAAAGATGGTCTTGACCGGTGAGGACATGATCTGCCCCGTCAGTTTGCGGGCATGGACTGAAAGCCGCAAATTTCGCTCCAGCCGCTTAAGAACATCCTCCAGCATATCCCCCTTGATGGTAGCCGATGCTGCCGCTGCATGGCCGCCACCATCAAACTGACGCATCAGGCTGCCAACATCCACCTCTTCCAGCCTGCTTCTGGCCACCAAAAAGACCCGATCTGCCATTGCCACCACCAGCACCAGCAGATCCAGGTTTTCCATATCCATCAGCATGTGGGCCAGGAGGGCCAGCTCCCCCACATACCAGGGACGGCTGGCATGGGCTGTTGAGACCTTAACACCATTGATCTCGCTGGTTTTAAGGCTTGAAATCAGGTCATGCAGCAGTTCCACCTGGGGGGTGGTCAGCTCTGGTGCCAGAATCTCATCCGCCAGTTGCAGGTCTGCACCATGCTGTAACAGCCAGGCACCAGCCAGGTAATCTTCCGGCATAGTTGTTGGAAACAGCAGCCTACCGGTATCTTCATGTATCCCCAGCATCATCAGACTGGCCTGATTGGCAGTTGGGACGATGCCTTTTTCCTTTAAAATGCCTATTAAGATGGAAACCGTAGATCCTGAACTGCGGATGACCCCAGCCTGGGGTTTGATGCTGTCCTCTGTAATCGGATGGTGGTCATAGATATGAACCTCAAGATCAGGCCGTTCCAGCAGTGCTGCAAAGGTACCGATGCGGGCAGGTTCCTGACAGTCCACAATAATCAGGCGGGTAACAGCTTCAAAACTGATTTCTCTGGGGCGGGCAAAGGTTGGCAGCAGCTCAGGATGATTTAGACAGAAATCATGCAGGTTGCTTTCCCGTGCACCCGGGAAGGAAAGGGCTGCTTTGGGGTATAAAAGCCCTGCTGCAACCAATGAAGCCAGGCAGTCAAAATCAGCATTCAGATGACAGACAATCAGATCCATTGGGGTTCCTGTTTCAGTTTAAATTGAGTCTTGTGCAGCTACCTTCCTACCGTCACTGCGAGCTAAGCGTGGCAGTCTACCCTTACCCATAGGAAGCGGAATTCGCAAAACAATAGCACAGTTTCCCCAAAAAAGAACGGGTGCCGTAAGGCACCCGTTTCAAGTTTAATCAGACTGCATCCATCAGCCTTTTCTGTCGGTTACTCAACCGGTTAAGGGCATTTATAAACGCCTTGGCTGAAGCAACAATAATATCAGTGGAGGCACCTTTGCCAACCACTGTATGGCCTCCATCTTCAACCCGTACTGTCACCTCACCCTGGGCATCGGTACCACCGGTGATGGAACCTACATTGTACTGGGTCAGCTTCACCTTGGTTTTGGTAAGTTTACGGATAGCCTTGAGGGCGGCATCCACAGGGCCATCGCCAAGCTCGGCAGTACGGACTGTCTTGCCGTTAATATCCATCTGCACTGTTGCCGTAGCAACTGCAAAGGAACCACAGGTAACGGTAATATGCTCAAGTTTGTACTTGTCCTCATCCCGTGCTTCATCACTTACTATTGCATCAAGATCTTCATCAAAGACCTCTTTCTTAAGGTCTGCCAATGCCTTGAACCGCTCAAAGGCACGGTTTAACATCTCATCATCAAGATCATGCCCCAGCTCTTCCAACCGCTTTTTAAAGGCATGACGGCCAGAGTGTTTGCCAAGCACCAGGGCACTTGAGGTAAGCCCGACTGATTCAGGAGTCATGATCTCATAGGTGGATTTATCCATCAGCATACCATGCTGGTGAATACCTGATTCATGGGCAAAGGCATTACTGCCCACCACCGCCTTGTTGGGCTGTACCGCAATGCCGGTAATACTGGAAAGCAGACGGCTGGTAGGTGTAAGCTGCTCGGTCACAATATTGGTGCTGAACGGCAGAATATCTTTACGGGTACGCAGAATCATTACAAACTCTTCCATGGAGCAGTTACCTGCCCGCTCACCAATCCCGTTGATAGTACATTCCACCTGGCCTGCACCAGCCTGAATCGCAGCAATCGAGTTGGCAACCGACAGACCCAGATCATTATGACAATGTACGGAGATAACCGCCTTCTCAATATTTGGTACATTATCTTTCAGGTACTTGATGATGTTAAAGTACTCAAAGGGTACTGTGTAGCCGACCGTATCCGGGATATTAACGGTAGTGGCACCGGCATCAATGACCGCTTCCACCACCTGGGCCAGGAACGGCAGGCGGGTACGAACTGCATCTTCACATGAAAACTCCACGTTTGGCGTATAACCAGCAGCCCGCTTGACCGCTTTAATGGCGGTTTCCAGTACACGCTCCGGCTCCATCTTCAACTTGTACTTCATATGTATATCTGATGTGGCAAGAAAGGTATGAATCCGACCTTTTTCACCAGCATACCTGAGGGCTTCCCAGGCACGGTCAATATCTTTATCACTACAGCGGCAAAGTCCGGCGATTTCCGGCCCTTTAATGGCCTGAGCTACTCGCTTGACAGCCTCAAAATCCCCTTCTGATGCAATCGGGAAGCCAGCCTCGATAATATCCACATTCAGCTTCTGCAACTGCCTGGCAATCCTCAGCTTTTCCTCAATATTCATACTGTTGCCAGGGGACTGCTCACCATCCCGCAGTGTGGTATCAAAAATCCTGATCACCCTGCTTTCCTCTTTGCCTGCCTTTTTCTTGTCAGCCATTTGACACCTCCTTCTGATTCATCGGATTTAAGTACACAAAATAAAAAAACGCCTCCGCCCCAGATGCAGGGGCGAAGACGTTTTGCCTCGCGGTACCACCCTACTTTGTTCGCTATTGCGAACCTTCATTGATCCGTAACGTGGATAAATCGGCTCCGGCTACCATCTGCGGTTACAAGTCGAAAACCAGCAGTTTCACCGAAGCGGCTCCAAGGCGAGTTCACAGTTTCAATCCACCGGTTCGCACCAACCACCGGCTCTCTCAGGAATCTACCTCTGTTACTACTCCTCTTCACAGCCTTTACAAGAAGATTTAGCTATCTAGCTTATTGACTGAGCAAAAGACTGTCAACTGTTTTGTTTTTAAGGGGTTTTGTTTAAAGCCATCAAACAGTCGAGAGACAGTAGCTAGCAAATAGTGGCCAGTGGATAGTGGTTTTGAGGTCTTTAAGTTAGTGTTAATTCGTGGTTAAATTACATGAACCACACTGACCATGCGGCAATGCCGCTAGAGATGTTCTCCAAATCCTTCCTCCATAAACTCCCGTGAGTAACGGACATAGTTACCGGCAGATTTCTTAAGCCAGGCAATCTCATCCCCTGTCAGATCCCGTTTATACTTTGCCGGAGCACCAACCCAGAGGGTATGGGGCGGAATTATGGTTCCCTCAGTCACCAGTGCCCTGGCACCCACCAAAGCACCTTCCCCCACCACAGCACGATCCATAACCATAGCCTGCATTCCGATAAAACAGCCATTCTGCAAAGTACAGCCATGCAGGGTTACGCTGTGCCCAATGGTTACATCATCGCCAATAACAAGCGGTGCCCCAGGGTCATCGGCATGTTTTTTATGGGTTACATGCAGCATGGTCATATCCTGAACATTGCTCCTGGCACCAATGCTGATGGAGTTAACATCACCACGGGCCACCACGTTGTACCAGAGACTGGCTTCCGGCCCGATGGTCACATCACCAATTACCACCGCTGTTTCAGCAATAAAGGCGGTCTGGTCTATCTTCGGCTGCATCCCTTTAAATGGTTTGATCATGATTGCTCCTTAAAGATGGTTTTATTGCTATGATTGTACATCTGTTGACACCTCAGGTCACCACTGTTTTCAACTTGTTGAGCAGCGTCTATTCTGCTATGTATTCATGCTTCAATTCAGATATTTACGGAGGGTTTCAGATGAAGTTTACCAAGATGCATGGTGCTGGCAATGATTACGTTTATGTCAACTGTTTTGAAGAGCAGGTGGCTGATCCGGCCAGCGTGGCCATTAAGGTATCAAACCGAAACTTCGGGATCGGGTCCGATGGCCTGATCCTGATCATGCCCAGTGACAAGGCAGATCTGCGGATGCGAATGTTCAACAGTGATGGCTCTGAATCAGAGATGTGCGGCAATGGCATCCGCTGTGTTGCCAAGTACGCCTATGATCACGGCATTGTCAGTAAATGCAAGATCACCGCTGAAACCGGTGCCGGTATACTGACCCTGCAACTGTTTCCAAACAGTGCCAACAAGATTGAACGGGTACAGGTGAACATGGGACCACCAAGGCTTTCCAGGGCAGAAATCCCCATGAATGGCGACCCGGCAGACAAAGTGGTGGCCGAGGAACTGACTGTGCTGGACAAAACCTTTAAAATCACCTGTGTCTCAATGGGCAACCCCCACTGCATTATCTATGTTGATGATGTTGACAACTTCCCGGTGACAACCTACGGCCCGTTGATTGAAAACCATGTACTGTTCCCCCGCCGTACCAATGTGGAGTTTATCCAGATCATCTCCCCAACCGAGGTTAAACAGCGTACCTGGGAGCGTGGTGCCGGCGAAACCCTGGCTTGCGGAACCGGTGCCAGTGCTGTCTGTGTGGCCGGTGTGCTGAACGGACTGACCGAGCGGAAGATTCTGAATCATCTGGCAGGTGGCGATCTGGAACTGGAGTGGATAGAAGCAGGGCCAGTCTTTATGACCGGACCAGCCACAGAAGTCTTTACAGGCGAGATTGAGATTTAACAGAACCGGTTATGGCTATTCAGGCAGACATACAACAGCAGGTCTTTGACCTGCTGTCCCGCAACTCAAATGTGACCATTGTTCCGGCTGAACAGCCGGAATCCAGCACCAGCACAACCCAGCAGTTGAGCCTGGCCCCGGGCCAGCGGGTATCAGCAGAGGTGATGGGGCAGGCCCAGGCTGGCAGGATTCCGGTTCAGATTGCCGGTCAGCAGCTAAACCTTGAGTTGCAAATGCAGGTACGGCAGGGGCAGACCCTTGAACTGACCTTCATCAGCAGTGATCCCCGCCCCACCTTTGCAATGACCCGTCCGGGTGTCATGGCACCACCGGTCAGTCTGTCCGATGCCTCACGCCTGCTTTCACTGATTGTATCCAATGAGCAGTTTAACCTGCCTGGCCAACGCTCTTCACTGCAAAGCATAGGTGATCTGATCCGCAGTAACTCTGGCAGTAACACTGTCTCCAACATGCTGGAGGAGTTCTTAAGCTACCCCACTGCCGGACGGGGTGTTGTGGTGGCCCCTGCCGCCATTCCAACCCAACCCCAGATGCATGTTGGTGGTGACCCGAACCGGCCAATGGCACCATCTGCCGGTCTGATAACGCCTCCCCTACCGCAGGCCGCCCAACAGACCGCCACACAGCAAACAACTGTACCTACAACTGCACAAGCCCAGACACAAACACAGCAACAGGCAACCGTCGTACAGGTGGCGGAACAATCAGTAAGACCGCAGCCCGCAACAGAGCAAACTCCGCAGGTTGCAACATCAAGCACACAACAGGTAACCTCAACAACAGGTACACAGCCGCAACTTCAGACGGCTATCAGCCTGCCCGCAGGACAGACAGCCGTAACTGCACAGTTTGAAGATCTGGCCGCCAAATTGTTGATGAATCTGGCCCCGCGGGAGCGGATTACACTGCTGGAGGTCACCACCTCTCCAAAAAATCCACTGCCGTTAAAAGCTGGTGATGAAACCACAGCATTGGTACAGAGTAGTCAACCCGATGGCCGCACAATGGTTAAGATCGGAACCGAACAACTGGAGCTGCAACTGCCTAAGCAAGCAGCACAGGGCGAAACCCTGCGGATGACCATGATTACCCAGCAACCCAGGCTGATCTTTGCCATGCAGGGGCCTTCAGCCCAGGCAGTCCAGCCCGATGCTGTCAGTGATGCAGCCCGCTGGTTCACCGCCCTGGTGGATCGGGATACCGGCCAGGCAAGCCAGCATCAGGCTGTAATCAGCCGACTGCAACAGGTTGTAAGCAGTCTGCCGCCTGGCTCCCCTGCTCTGGCCAGTATCATGGATGAGGCCATGACCTACAACGCTGCTGCACTGATGCCCTCCAGAGCAACCAACAGCACGGCACAGCCATTGCCTGATGTGAAGACCGATGATGCTATTATGAAACTTTTGCAGGCATTGTTGCACAGTAACCGGATGGCACTGCTGGAGCCAAAGGTGGACCCCAACGCCTTCCGTGGTATGCAGCCAGGCCAACAGATGCGGGGCGAGGTGTTGCAGGATCTGGGTGGGCAACGCTTCATGGTGCAGATCAGCGGTCAGTCCTTTGAGGTGATGCTGCCCAAAGGTGTACAGGCCGGCGACCGCCTGAATCTGTTCTTTGTGAATGAACATCCGCCTACATTTCTGCTGATACGCCATACAAAAGGTGGCGATGCCATGGTCAGCCAGACCAGTCGCTGGCTGAATAACATGTTGGCCAGCCAGGATACCGCCCCAGCCCCCAAGGAAGGACTGGGCATATTACGTACAATGCTGCAAGGAATGCCAAACGATCCGCAACAGTTGGAGCAGGGGCTTAAACAGGGGATCAGAAACAGCGGCATGTTTTATGAATCCCACCTGTCCCGCTGGTTCAGCGGCAAGATGCCACTTGAGCAACTTTTACAAGAACCCCAGGGGCGGCTTTCAAACCTTCAGAATGCTGCTGCACAACGTCAGGGGCAGATTGCCCTCCAGGATGGTGTTGACCCCCGCACCATGCCACTTGTTAAAGAGCAGTTGGCCACACTCCAGACAGGCCAGATGCTGTTTCAGGGCGAACTGATTCCTGGCCAGCCGATGGAGTGGCGGATCAAGGACAGGGAAGCAGGCGGACAGCAGGATGATCATGAACAGGAGCAGGAACAGCCCTGGGAAACCACAATGGTAATTACCCTGCCCAAGCTGGGTCGGGTGGAGATTGATCTGGATCTGGCCAATCCCAGGGTTGATCTGGTGCTGGCAGCAGACCAGCCTGGCACTACCAGTTTGATGGAGCAGGAAATGACAGGTTTGAAAGAACAACTGCTGGCAGCAGGTCTTGAACCTGGCAGGCTGACGGTAAGCAACAATGGCTGAACAACAACCTGATGACAATCGGATGGCAGCCGCCCTGTCCTACAAACAGGGCTACTATGCACCGGTTGTAATTGCCAAGGGCAAAGGTATTATGGCAGAGGCGATCATTGCCTGTGCCAAAGAATCCGGCGTATACGTGCATGAATCGCCGGAGCTGGTGACTCTTCTGATGCAGATTGATCTTGATGAACATATTCCGCCGGAACTGTACCGTGCCGTGGCAGAGGTGCTGGTCTGGCTGTATAAAATGGAAGGCAGACAGGAATGATGGAAATAAAGTTTGGCACCGATGGCTGGCGTGGAGTGATTGCCAGGGATTTTACCTTTGACAGCCTGGCACAGGTGGCACAGGCCACCATGGATTGGCTACACCAGCAGCAGTTGGCAGAACAGGGGCTGATAATCGGCTATGACCGCCGTTTTTTATCAGAGGAATTTGCGGTCAGAGTGGCAGAGATTGCAGCAGGCAACGGGATTCAGGTTCACTTTGCCCAGGCAGTGGTGCCAACACCGGCCATTTCGTGGACAACCAGAGAACTACAGGCAGGGGCAGGCATTATGATCACCGCCAGCCACAATCCCCCCGCCTATAACGGCTTCAAGGTTAAGGAGAACTTCGGCGGTTCTGCCAGACCATTAACCACCGCAGAGCTGGAAAAGATTGTTACCAGTAACCTTACTGATGGGCGACCAGTACTTGCCATCCCCTTTGATGAAGCCGTTACCAAAGGGCAGATCAGGCGTTTTGATGCTGCTGACAGTTACCTGAAACAGTTGGCAAAAATGGTGGATCTGGATGCTATCCGCCATGCAAATATCAAGGCTGTGGCAGATCCGATGTACGGTGCTGGCAGTGGTTATTTCCGCTGGATTCTGGGACTGGATGAGATTCATAGTGAGACAAACCCATCCTTTGGCGGGAACCCGCCAGAACCGATTGGGGAGAACCTTCAGGAACTTTGCAACCTTGTGGCAAGCGGTAAATACACGGTCGGACTGGCCCTGGATGGTGATGCCGACCGTATTGGTGCGGTTGATGAAAACGGCAACTTCTTTTCATCCCACGCAATCTTCACCCTGATTCTGAAACATCTGGTGGAACGTAAAGGTATGTCCGGTTCTGTTGCCAAAACCGTCTCTGCCAGCAGAATGATTGACCTTTTGGCAGAGAAATACGGTTTCAGGCTGTACGAAACCCCGATCGGCTTCAAGCATATCTGCGAACTGATGCTTACAGAAGAGATCCTGATGGGTGGCGAAGAGTCCGGAGGTCTGGGGATCAAGGCCCACATTCCTGAACGGGATGGAATCCTGATGGGGCTGTTGTTGCTGGAAACCATTGCTGTTACCGGTAAAGGGCTTTGGCAGCAACTGGAAGAGATTATGGCTGAGATCGGGCCACACCATTATCACCGTATAGACACCCACCTTTCCGCAAAAGCCAAAGAAGCATTGCTGGCCAGCCTGGCTGATAATCCACCTCGGGAGATTGCAGGACGTACTGTCAGTAAAACCAATTTCAGTGATGGCTATAAATTTATGTTTGAAAATGGCGACTGGCTGCTTATCCGCCCATCCGGTACAGAACCGGTTGTACGGCTTTACAGCGAAGCATCAAAGCCGGAGATGGTGGAAAAGCTGCTGGCCGCTGCCCGTCAGTTGGCCGGAATCTGAACCATGAAAACTGCCCTGACTCTGCTATCTGTCAGTTGCCTGATCGGGGCGATGCTTTACCCGCTGCTGTTTCTTGGGGCCGGACGTGGACTTAACTGGCTGATTGAGGTAGGGCTGCTACTGTCTGGGCTGGGCGGACTGTATCTGCTGATCCGGTTCAGGAAGAGCCTTTAGATGTGAGCAAAGTTATATTACTGGAGATTGCTTCTTCGCTCTGCTTCTCGCAATGACTGTCTTCTTACGTCACTGCAAGCGACTGCAAGGAGCGTGGCAGTCTTGTTTTTTCTTGAACTTGCTTCGTCGCTGCACTCATCGCAATGAACTGAAAATTGTGTGACACTGTATTTCAAACGGTTTTAAATCGGCGTTCATCTGTGTTAATCGGCGGTTAATATTTTGGACGAACAGACCCTGCCTGTGCGTTGCACGCAGACAGGCGATTCGCCCATACGATGGAACAATAAGGGCAGGTACAAAACCTGCCCCTGCTGTTATTTATTCAACAATTTCCACCAGCCGGATATTGAAGTTAAGATCCTGGCCTGCCAGAGGGTGATTGGCATCCAGGGTGACATGGGTTTCTGTAACAACAGTGATCAGAACCGGCATGGTGTTGCCATCCTGAAGAACTACATCCAGGTGCTGGCCTTCAATCGGTTCAATCTCGCCACTCAGTTCAGAACGTTCCACCACGGCAGTCATCTGCTCATGGCGGGGGCCATAAGCTTCATCACAGGGGATGGAGACATCAATACTTTCACCAACGGCAAGGCCAAGCACTGCTTTTTCAAAGCCAGGGATTACATTGCCGTTACCAAGGGTGAACTCCAGTGGCTCACAGGTCGGGCCGCAACCGCCAGAGCTGCAACAACTGCCGCAACTGCTTTCTTCCTGTGGTTCTGATGAGTCAAATACAGTGCCATCTTTAAGGGTTCCGGTATAATGCACACGAACAACATCACCATTTTTTGCCTTGGACATATTCTTTATTTCCTCTCATAGGGACTGTTTGCTTCAGTCATGTTTTGATTAACTGCCTGATCTGTTCAACGGTTGCAGAATCTATCCTGACCCGCTTATGGCGGGAGTTGGCACCTGCAATGATACTGACGGCTGTTTTTGGTACTTTAAACTGTTTTGCCAGAAATTCACAACAAGCCTGGTTGGCGGCACCATCCACTGGCGGAGATGTCAGTTGCAGTTTAAGCCTTCCATCGTGTATGCCACAGAAATGGTTACGTGATGCACGGGGTTGCACAAACAGATGCAGCAGCAGGTTGTTACCATCCTGCTGCCAGGGTAATATGGCTGCCTCACCTTTCTTCACTGTTAAGCATACGGATATGGTTTTCAAGGAGTGTCTTCAACTCAGCCTCAAACCGTAATTTCTGCCGCCTGACATCTTGGATACGGACCTGCTGTTCTGCAACCTTGCGTTCAGCCTCTTCAATCAGCTTTTTGGCTTGAAGTTCTGCCTCGGAAACAATCAGCTCTGCCTCTTTATGGGCGTTGGCCTTCATCTCGTCTGTGATCCGCTGGGCTGCCAGCATGGTCTCACGCAGCTCTTTTTCACGCTGAACATGGTCGCTAAGTTCACGGTTCTGACGGGTTGCCTTATCCTTAAGATCGGAGTTCTCCTTCAGCAACTCCTCCATCTCTGCTGCAACCGCGTGCAGAAAAGAGTCAACATCTTCCGGATCCAGCCCACCGATCATCTTGCTCTTGAACTGTTGTTGGCGTATATCAAGGGGGGTAATGGTCATGCTAGCTACCTCAATTTAAAGCTCATGCTGTAGGTGATCAGATACTGGTAGAGTGTATCAAATACCACGATTTGCAGCACGTAGATCAGGGCAAAGGCCACCAGCGGTGAAAAGTCCACCGGACCTGTGGCAGGCATAAACCTGCGGATGCGGGAGAGTAACGGTTCGGTAATGCGGTGAATGAAGTTGACAATCGGGTTATAAGGATCTGGATTAACCCATGAAATTACCACTGCTGCAATCAATATATATTTATAGATGGTCAGCAGACCGTTGGCCAGTTCTGTAAGCTTTGCAAGGGCAAACAGTATGTTGCCGAAAAGTATCATGTTTTAATGTAACCTCCTGACTTTGTGCATTAAACAATATGCCGTAAGTAGGCTTTAAAGTCAAAGCATCCTTAGCCATGTAAAGGAATCCTGAACATGAAAAAACCTGTTATAGCCCTGTTACTTTCCGGCCTTATTCTGCCAGGTCTTGGACATATCTACCTGGGACAGCGTAATAAAGGGATTGCCCTGATCCTGGCAGTGAATATTGTGCTGCTGGCTGCCCTGTTTTTTATAATGAAGCTGGCCAGTCCGGTGGTGGCTGCCCAACTGACCGGAACTACACTTACACCGGAAATGATCCTGGAAAATCTGGGGCCTTACAGCTTCTGGGCCAAGTTACTGCTGGCTGCCCTGTTTGCCATCTGGGGCTTTGGCCTGATGGATCTGATCAGCTTTATAAAAACAGGAAAACCTGCGGCAGATAATTGACAAACAGCGTTTGTACATGGCATATTGTGTAAATTATTTAGCCAAGCTGTTAAAGCTTTAATCATACAAAACAGGCCAGCTTGACAGACCTTTGAAAATGCTTTAAAGCGGGCCGTACCGGACATCTTCCGGCAGCTTTTAACAGCCCTGTTTACTTCTCTTTCACAACACAGACCAGCTCACAAGGATATAAAATGAGGCAATCATGTATTATTGGCAGCGGTGCCGGACTGCCTGAACGGGTGGTTGATAACAACTTTTTTTCTTACCTGTTACAGGGTGAAGATGCCGATGAATGGATCCGGTCACGCACCGGTATCTGTGAGCGTCGTTTTGTGGAGCCAGAGGTTTCTACATCGGATCTGGCCACAATTGCGGCCCGTAATGCCCTGGAAGATGCTGGAATTACTGCCGATGATATTGATTGCATTGTTGTCGGGACATCTACACCGGATATGATCCTGCCTGCCACCGCCTGCATGGTACAGAAAGAGATCGGGGCTGAAAACGCCTTTGCCTTTGATATTAACTCTGTCTGTGGCAGCTTTGTGTTTGCCCTTGATACCGCCGACAGCTTCCTTAGGGCAGGCAAGGCCAGAACAGCACTGGTGATTGGTGCTGACACCTACTCTAAAATCCTCAACTTTGATGACAAGACCACTGCCCCCCTGTTTGGTGATGGTGCGGCAGCCGTAATCATCAGGGCCGAGGAAACTGCTGAAAAAGGTATTATCACATCCTTTATCCGTACTGACGGCAAGGGCTGGCCCCTGATTCAGGTGCCTTCATCCGGTTCACGCAAACCGGTTACTGCCGAAAGTATTGCAAGTAAGGAAAACACCTTCTATATGGCTGGCAAGCCGGTTTATGTCTTTGCTGTCAGTGCCATACCAGAGCTGATCCAGACCGTTTGCAGTCAGGCAGGTATCGAACCTTCAGATCTTGACTGGCTGATCCCCCACCAGGCTAACCTGCGGATCATTGACGCTGTTGCTAAAAAGCACTCAATTCCAAAGGAAAAATTCCTTGTAAACCTGCAAAAGTACGGCAATACCTCAGCCGCCTCTGTTGGGCTGGCCCTTGATGAATTCCGTCGCAATGGAACCATCAAGCCTGGTCAACTGGTTCTGGTGATGGGCTTTGGTGGCGGGCTTTCATGGGGTGGGCTGCTGATACGTCTGTAGAGCTTCTGCAATGGCACCAACTGCGTTTAGGGTTGGCTTCCAATTTCAGATCAAAGATGGATTCAAGGTGGCAGGAAGATCGGCGACGAAGGCGTACACACAGTACGTTGAGGAGCCGATGACGAGCCAACGAAGAAGACGCTTTGATATGGAGTTGGAATTATTCCACCTCTACCCGATAACCGGCATTGATCATATAGCTGACAATCTCATCAGCATGTTCCCTGCCACGGGTTTCCAGCAGTAGATTAACAGCGGTACGACCCATGACCACCCCCTGGGTTTTGCGGTCATGGGTTATGTCATGTATGTTGGCCCGTGCCTTGCCCAGGTCAGTCGCCAGAACAGCCAACGCTCCTGGCATATCCTGCAATTCAATCCTCAGCTTCAGATAACGGCTGGCAGCCAACAGCCCCCGCTCCACCACCAGTGCCAGGGTGCGAACATCTATATTGCCACCGGACAGCAGACAGACGGTCTTGCCTTTGACTGACTGAACCTTGTTGTTCAGCAGGGCTGCCAGACTGACCGCCCCTGCCCCTTCCACCAGCATCTTGCTTTTTTCCAGCAGAGCCACAATGGCCAGGGCGATCTCCTCCTCCTCCACCAGCACCAGTTCATCCACCAGATCACGTATAATTGGCATGGTCAGACAACCGGCCTTTTTAACCGCAATTCCATCGGCAATGGTAACGGTCAGAGGCACATCTGAAATCCTGTTGTCCCTGACTGCATGGTACATACAGGGGGCTGATGCGGTCTCCACACCGATCAGCCTTACATGGGGATGGTGGGCCTTGATTGCCACGGCAATCCCTGCCAGCAGACCACCACCGCCAATGGGAACAACCAGGTTGGCCAGATCGGGCAGTTCCTTCAGCAGTTCCAGGCCGATGGTACCCTGTCCAGCCATCACCAGTGGATCATCAAAGGGGTGGATGAAGATAGTGCCGGATTGCAGGCTGTCCATCTGGGCCGCTGCAAAGCATTCATCAAAATTTGCACCGGTCAGCACCACAGTTGCCCCCAGCTCGCGGGTGGACTGCACCTTCTGGGGCGGTGTTGTTTCCGGCATGAAGATCTTGGCTGGTATGCCGATCATGTCGGCAGCATAGGCCACACCCTGGGCATGGTTGCCAGCAGATGCAGCGGTAACCCCCCTAGCCAGATCCTTGCGGTCATGGGCAGTGATGAAGTTCATGGCCCCCCGCAGTTTGAAAGCACCGGTGGTCTGAAGATTCTCGCACTTAAGAAACAGTGGATAGCCCAGTTTGCGACTGAAGTGGCTTGAACTGATCAGCTCTGTCTGCCGTACCCGTTTGTTCAGGCGATCCTGTGCTTCCAGAATCAGCTCATAATTAAGAAGTTCACTTTGCATGGTTTGGCTCAATCAATCTGTTGAGGTTTTAAAAAATCCGTTTTCACTCTGTAAGAGGGTCAGTGGCAAATGTAATTCCAATTCCAGATCAAAGATGGATTCAAGGTGGCGAGGAGATCGACGACGGAGGCGTACACGTAGTACGTTGAGGAGCCGATGACGAGCCAACGAAGAAGACGCTTTGATATGGAAGTGGAATAAGATACACAGTCTGGCTCCAGAGACTACACCGGCTGTAATCCTGCAAAGCGTACCAGCAGCTTTTTGGGGCCGCCCTGTACAAACCAGACCACCACCTTCTGGTTATCACCTTTGCCTTCAACTTTACGGATTGTACCAATACCAAACCGGTCATGCCGTACCCGCAGCCCCAGCCTGATGCCGTCACTGTAATCATCCAGCGGTTCCGGTATCAGCTCAATCTCATTACTGCTGCTGGATACATCTGCCAGATTATGACGGCTTACACCAGTCTCTGCTGAACCAGACCGCTGTCCTGGCTGAGACCTGTTTTGCAGGGCATGTTCTGACCGCTGCTGTAGCAGCTCTGCCGGTATATCTCTCAGAAAGCGTGAGGGCAGGTTGGCCTGTTCCTGCCCAAAGACCAGACGTCGTCTGGCCCTTAACAGGAATAGCTGTTCCCTGGCTCTGGTCATCCCCACATAGCAGAGACGGCGTTCCTCTTCCATACTGTCAGGATCATCCAGTGCCCTGCTGTGTGGGAAGAGACGCTCCTCCATACCAGCCATGAAAACAGCTCTGAACTCCAGCCCTTTAGCAGCATGGAGCGTCATCAGAGTAACCGAGGGGCGACCTTTGCCCCCCTGCTCCAGATCTGATACCAGGGCCACATGCTCCAGAAAATCCGCCAGAATTGCAGCAGGGTTGGAGCTGCTAAACTCCTCCACTGCTGAAACCATCTGGGCCAGGTTTTCCATCCGCTCCCTGGCTTCACTGTCGTTATTTTCCTTTAGCCTTGCCAGGTAGCCCGAATCATCCAGCACCAGGTTAATCAGCTCTGGCAGATCCACACTGCCTGCTTTGTGCTGCAACTGCCTGATCAGTTCAACAAAAGCAGCAACCTTAGCCCTTGGGCCAGAAGCAAGCAGACTGTTTTCAGCCGCCAGACAGAGGGCATCAAACAGAGTGATCTGCTGTTGAAGGGCCAGATCAGCCACCCGATCCAGAGTTGTGGCACCAATCCCGCGGGGTGGGACATTGATAATCCGCTTCAGGGAAACCTGATCAGCCGGATTGTCAATCAAACGCAGGTAAGCCAGAATATCCTTGATCTCCAGACGGGAATAGAAACGGATGCCCCCCACCAGATGATACAGAATCCCATCGCTGGCCAATGCCTCTTCAAACAGCCGTGACTGGGCGTTGGTACGGTAAAGAACCGCCATTTCCGACAACGGGAATCCCCGTTGTTTCAGGCTGCTGATCTCTGCTGAAACAAAACGGGCCTCGGCACGGTCTGTTTCCAACTGTTCGCAGCGGATCAGAGTTCCATCGCAGTTATCGGTCCAGAGGGTCTTGGCCTTACGGCCATAGTTGAGTGAAACCACTGCACCGGCAGCCTTTAGTATGGTGGGGGTGGAACGGTAGTTCTGCTCCAACCTGATTACAGTGACATTGGGGAAGTCTTTTTCAAACTCCAGAATATTGCGTATGTCTGCCCCACGCCAGGAGTAGATCGACTGATCATCATCACCCACAACACAGAGGTTTCTGCACTCACCAGCCAACAGGTGGATCAGTTGGTACTGCACCGGATTGGTATCCTGGTATTCATCCACCAGAATCCACTGAAAACGCTGCTGCCAGCGGTTCAACACCTCTGGAAACTGTTTGAAGATCCGCACTGTTTGCAGAATCATGTCACCAAAATCAACGGCATTGTACTGCTGCATCTGCTTCTGGTAGGCAGCGTAGATCGCAATGAACTGCCTGTCCCACAGTTCGCTCGAGTCCAGGTCTTCCGGCAGCAGCCCCCTGTTTTTACAGTCATCAATTTTATAGGCAATCCCTTTGGCTGGATATTGTTTGTCATCCAGATCCAGCTCTTTAATCAGATCCTTTAACAGCCGCTCACTGTCCTTATCGTCATAAATGGCAAAGGACGAATCATAACCCAGGTGATGGATCTCCTGACGCAGAATCCGGCCACAGGCCGAGTGGAAGGTGGCTATCAGCGGGGTATCACGCTGGCCCAGCAGATGTTGTACACGCTCGGACATCTCTTTGGCAGCCTTATTGGTGAAGGTCACTGCCAGTATGTTTCTGGGGTTAACATGGTGATGCCTGATCAGATGGACAATCCGATGGGTAATTACCCTGGTTTTACCAGAGCCGGCCCCGGCCAGTACCAGCAGCGGTCCTTCTGTATGCAGGACTGCCTGTTGTTGCGGTTTGTTTAGTTGTTCTAAAGTTTCCATATTTATCAGTTATTGTTTTCAGGGGAGTCTGTCGAGTTGTGTGGCCGCAAATAATCCAGAATATCCATAAAATCCTGCGGTGGTTCTGTGCTGAACTCCATGTATTCCTGGCTTGTGGGATGGATAAAGCCCAGCACATACGCATGGAGGGCCTGCCGTTTAAGTTTGTTGATCATGCCCTTTAACTGGCTGTCCCGCAAATTATTCAGGCGGCCTCCATCAGGGTAAAGTGGATCACCTATGATCGGCATACCTGCCTCTGACAGATGTACCCTGATCTGATGGGTACGTCCGGTTTCAAGACGCAGCCGAATCAGGCTGGCCTGCTTGAACCGCTCCAGAACCCGCCAGTTGGTAACAGCCTGCTTGCCGTTACGAGCCTTGCCCGACAACCTTAGCCTGTCTGTGGGGTGGCGACCGATGATACCATTGATCTTGCCTGTATCCTCCTCGGGAACCCCAAAAACCAGAGCATGGTAGAGCCGTTTGACTTTGTGCTGACTGAACTGTTCAGCCAGACCACGGTGGGCCTGGTCATTTTTAGCTGCCACCAGAACCCCTGATGTACCTTTATCCAGCCGGTGTACAATACCGGGCCTGATCTCACCACCAATGCCTGACAGATCTTTGCAGTGGGCCAGCAGGGCATTCACAAGCGTACCGCTGCTGACACCTGCCCCTGGGTGGACTGTCATGCCAGCCGGTTTGTTAATTACAATCAGATCACTATCTTCATACAGTATATCAAGTGGAATCTCTTCAGCCCGTGGTGTTGCAGCAACCGGTGCAGGAAAATTGATCTGAATCCGGCTGTCTGCCACCAGCTTGTGTGAAGGACGTACTGGTTTGCCATCCAGCAGAATATCCCCGTTTTCAATCAACCTTTGCAGGGCTGATCGGCTCTGCCCTTGCAACTGGCCAGCCAGAAAGCTGTCCAGCCGTTCACCTGCTGCTTTTTCTGATACGGTTACTACAATCAGAGGTTCTGTTGACACAAGATACTCCAAAAGCAAAGGCGTATCGCATGAAAGATACGCCTTTGGGTAGTCTGCCCATAAAATCTTACAACTTATTCCAATTACAGATCAGAGATGGATTCAAGGCGGCGAGGAGATCGGCAACGAAGGCGTACACGAAGTACGTTGAGGAGCCGATAACGAGCCAACGAAGAAGAC
>CAZRKG010000002.1:0-18949 GCA_964600635.1 uncultured Geobacter sp.
TTCGTCGCCGATCTCCTCGCCGCCTTGAATCCATCTTTGATCTGAAATTGGAATTTTGTCTCGTTAGTTGCGTGACCTACGCCTTGTATCTGACCTTCCTCATGACGTTTTTCAAAGCCTGATAAGGATGGATTATATGAACAATAAACTGGCTGAAATAAAGCTGCTGTTGCTGGATGTGGATGGTGTTATGACCAATGGCAGCATTATCTGGGATGCAAACGGAGTTGAGACCAAAGCCTTCAATGTCAAGGATGGTCATGGCATTAAACTGTTGCAGCGGGCTGATATTCAGGTCGGGATCATCACCGGTAGAAACTCGGCAGTGGTGTCGCTGCGAGCCAAAGAGCTTGGAATTGAGATCCTGCATCAGGGGTCGCTCAAGAAGCTGGATAGCTATAATCAGATCAAGCAGCAGACCGGATTGGAAGACCGCCATATCGCCTACATCGGTGATGATCTGATTGATATACCTGTGCTGAAACGGGTCGGTTTTTCAGCAGCTCCGGCTGATGCTGTGTCAGAGGTGCTGGAGCGTGTGGATTATATCACCAGGGCCAATGGTGGTTGTGGTGCAGTGCGGGAGTTGTGCGATCTGTTGCTTAAAGCCAGCGGCAAGTGGCAGCAGTTGGTGCATGACCGGTATGAGCTGTAAGCCGTGCTGATTCTCTTCCATATTTTTATTCAATCTTTATGCCAACTTGCCTGTATTGGCTGTTATCAGCTTTACAGCCGCATCTCTTCACTGTTATAGTTTTCCCATGCAAAAATCAGCTATCCGGCAGATCAGAACCTTGCTAGCCATTGCCATTGTGGCCCTTTCGGCTGCTCTGGTGGCGACTGTTTTTATTAAGCAAAAAGGTACTCCCGATCAGGAAGACATTCCTAAAACAGTTGCACCTGAAATAGATATGTCGTTAAAACAGCTACATTTTTCAGAAATGCGTGGCAATGACAAACTATGGGAACTGGTGGCAGAACAGGCTGATTATGATAAAGAGGCAGCCCTTGCAAGATTACAACAGGTACAGACAGAGATTTATGGCAAGCAATCCAGTAATAATATTACCATCACCTCAAAAAAAGGTGTCTACAGAGAGACAGAACAGTTGGTGGTGATGCAGGATGATGTCCATGCTGTTTCAAAAAAGGGGCTGACCTTTGATACTGATTATATTGAATACCACGCTGGCCCTGGCCTGATTAAAACCGGTCATCCGGTCAAAGTTGTGGATGGCAGAATTACAATTACAGCCAGGGGGATGGATCTTCTGCTGGATGATGAAACAGTCCTGTTTAAGGGGGGAGTAAATGCGGTTGTTAAAAGCTATTATGCCAGATAGCAGTCTATTTATCAGATTGAAGAATCCCTTCAACTGGTTAGGATTTTGTCTGGCACTGATACTGTTCTGCAATTCTGCGGCAGATGCCCAGCCTGCCGGAAAAGCCAGACAGGAACGTTCTGCCCAGCCGATCCATGTCAAATCCGATGAATTGAAGGCAGACAATAAAGACAGAACAGCTATCTTTACGGGACGTGTGGTGGCCCGTCAGGATGATATTACCATCTACTCAGAAAAGCTGATTGTTTACTATGGTGAGGATGAAGGTCAGGTGGATAAGGTTGAGGCGATCGGTTCAGTCAGGATTATCCAGGACAACCGGATCGGTACTGGTGGCCGTGCCATCTATGAAAACAGTACCGGCAAGATCACCCTCAGCGATAGTCCCAAAGTGACCCAGGATAATGATTCTGTAACCGGCAAGACCATTGTCTACTACCTGGATGAAGAACGCAGTCAGGCAACTGGTGGTGCAGATGCCAGGGTGGAGGCGGTGATACACCCTGGTAAAGGTGGATTAAAACGTAATGAGCCAGCCAGAAAGCAGTAGTCGCATACTAAAGGCCACTGGCCTTTGCAAAAGCTATAACAAGCGTCAGGTGGTGCAGGGCGTTGATCTGGAGGTAAATTCCGGGCAGGTAATTGGCCTGCTGGGGCCAAACGGGGCTGGCAAGACCACCACATTTTATATGATTGTTGGGCTGACCAGACCGGATGGTGGCCAGGTCTGGCTAGATGATGCTGAAATAACTGAACAACCGATGCACCAGCGGGCCAGGCTTGGAATCAGCTATCTGCCTCAGGAGGCATCGGTATTTCGCAAACTTTCTGTGGAAGACAACCTGCTGGCCATACTGGAAACCGTTGAGCCAGAGCGTGAAGTTCAACAACAGAGGGCTAACCGGCTGATGGAAGAGTTTGGAATCAGCCATATTGCCAGCTCTAAGGGCTATGCCCTTTCCGGCGGAGAACGGCGGCGGGTGGAGATAGCCAGGGCACTGATTACAAATCCGGCCTTTATCCTGCTGGATGAACCATTTGCAGGGATAGACCCGATTGCCGTGGCTGATATTCAGCATCTGATTACTGAGCTTAAACATCGAAATATCGGTGTACTGATTTCAGATCATAATGTGCGGGAAACCCTTGGTGTCTGTGATGCAGCTTATATTGTCAGCTCTGGCCAGGTGCTGGAATACGGTACTCCAACCCAGATTGCTGAAAGTGACAAAGCCAGGAAAATCTACTTGGGAGAAGGTTTCAGACTGTAGATTAAGGAGTAAGTGATGGCGATGGAAATGCGCCAACAACTGAAGATGACGCAGCAACTGGTGATGACACCACAGTTGCAACTTGCCATTAAATTGCTACAGATGACCAGGGTGGAACTGGAAGATGTGGTTCGTCAGGAGCTGGAAGAAAACCCTCTGCTGGAGGAGTTGCCAGAGCATTCAGAAGAAGCAGGGCAATCCGATGAAGTCGCCGAGACGGGCGGACTGATTCTGCAAGAGCCGGAAGAGCAGCCGGATAAACCGGATGAGAGCTTCCACGAAGTTGAAACCGGCGATGAAAGCCTGCGGGATTGGGACAGTTATCAGGATGGCTATAACTACAGCAGTGGTGAATACCAGCCAGGTGAAGATGACCGCCCTTCATTTGAAAATATGGTTACACGGCATGTTGATCTGCAAGAACATCTGTTATGGCAGTTAAGAATGGGCAATTTTACCGAGCTGGAGCAGCAGATTGGAGCTGTAATTGTCGGCAACCTGGATGCTGATGGCTACTTGCAGCTTGATATTGCCGAGATTGCCGCTGAATGCCAGTCGGATGAGTTATCAGTTGAGGCTCTGCTACAGCAAATCCAGCAATTTGATCCGATTGGAGTTGCCGCAAAGAGCTTGCAGGAATGCCTGCTGGTACAGCTTCGTAGTATGGACGCAACTCCAGAAATAGTAATGGCACAGCGGATTTTGCAGAATTATCTGCCCCAGCTTGAAAAGTCGGATTACCGTCCGATTGCACGCAATCTTAAAACAACCATTGATCAGGTGCTGGAGGCAGTAAAGACCATTGCCTGTCTTGATCCCAGGCCCGGTAGCCTGTACAGTAGCGAGCAGGCCCATTATGTTTCCCATGACATTGTTGTTAAAAAATCCGGTGATGAGTATGTTGTCCTTATGAATGAGGATGGATTGCCAAACCTGCGTTTAGCCCAATATTACCTTAATGGCAGTATGGGTACCAATCTGGACAGCAGCACAAGGGAATATATTGGTGATCGCAAACGGGCAGCAGAATGGCTGATTAAAAGCATTCAGCAGAGACAGCGTACAATCTACAAGGTTGCCAAAAGTATTGTCAGGTTTCAGCATGACTTTCTGGAGAATGGGGTGCAGGGGCTGAAACCACTGGTACTACGGGATGTGGCCGATGATATAGGTATGCACGAATCAACAATCAGCCGAGTTACCACAAACAAATATATGCAGACCCCCCAGGGGATGTTTGAGCTGAAGTACTTTTTTACCAGTGGTCTGGCAACCACCGACGGAGACACGGTTTCTTCGGAAAAAGTGAAAGACAGGATTAAAGATCTGATAGAGCGGGAAGATCCCCGCAAGCCGTTGTCAGACAAGAAGATAGCAGAACTGCTTTCTGATGAAACCGTCAAGATAGCTCGCAGGACAGTGACCAAGTATCGTGAAATAATGCGGATTGGATCATCATCCGACAGGCGGCAGCGGTACTGAACTGAGTTTAACTGTAAATATTACTATGCAACACAGAGACGCAGAGAAAACAATAATATCCACGTAATTCAACAGTGTAATACTGTTTGTGGCTAAATAAACAACACCAAAAGGAGACACCAAATGCAAGTAACAACAACCTTCAGACGTATGGATCAAAGTGATGCCCTTAAACGCTATGCGGAAGAGAAGCTTGAGCGGGTTACAAAGTATATTGATGAGCCGATTACAGCCCAGGTTTACTTTACAGTTGAAAAAATCCGTCATATTGCAGAGATCGTGATTTCTGGCCCTGGCATCACCACCAAAGCATCTGAAGCCAGTAGTGATATGTATGCCTCCATTGATACAGTTCTGGATAAGATCGAGCGTCAACTGAAGCGTTACAAGGAAAAACTGAAGGATCACAAGCCGGCAGCAGGCGGTGTTGGCCGGATAATGTCCAAGAAGATCTTCCAGGCGGAAAGTATTGAAGTCCGCACAGAGCCAGAGGTTATCACCACTAAGACAGAGACTGCCAAACCGATGTCTGTAGAAGAAGCGGTCATGCAGATGGACCTGCTTCACAAGGACTTCCTGGTCTTTACCGATGCCACATCCAATGAGATCAACGTGCTGTACCGCCGTAAAGATGGCAACTTTGGTCTGATTGAACCCCACCGAGGCTGATTATCCTGAAGGGGAAGGTACGTTGTTACAGGTACCTTCTCCCAAGCTTTACTGGTTATGGACAATATCTCCCTCTCAATACAGGATCTTCTGGACGAGACCGAATATGGTCTGGAACTGCATCTGCTGGCCGGTGCAGGCGGACTTGGGCAGCGAGTCAGCTCCCACCGTATCCAGAAGCCTGGTCTGGCCCTTACCGGATACACCAGACACCTGCATCCTGACCGGATTCAGGTACTTGGCAATACTGAAATCTCTTACCTGGAGCAGCTTTCAGAGGAGAGGTTGCGTTACAATACGGTTGCCCTCTGCAATTTTCCCATTTCATGCTTTATCATTACCAAAGGGTTGACACCACCAGACCGCTTTCTTGAGGTTACTGAATCCAGAAACATTCCGGTGCTGGTATCTCCCCACCAGTCTTCTACCCTTATCTCGCTGATCACCCATTTTCTTGAAGAACGGCTGCTGCCAAGCCTGCATCTGCATGGTGTGCTGATGGAAGTTCTGGGGGTGGGGGTGCTGATTACCGGTAAAAGCAGCATCGGCAAAAGTGAATGTGCCCTTGATCTGGTGACCCGTGGACACCGTCTGGTGGCAGATGATATGGTCTTTATCCGTAAACGGATGCCCGCCAGCCTGGTGGGGCAGTCAGTACAGCAGATTCAGCACCTGATGGAGATCAGGGGGCTTGGGATTATCAACATCAAAGACCTGTACGGTGTATCCTCCATCCGTGAGAAAAAGGTGATTGACCTTGTTATTGAACTGGAGACATGGAACCCGGACCAGGAATATGACCGACTTGGTCTGGATGACAAGACCACCAATATTCTGGGGGTGGATCTGCCCTATCTGATTATTCCGGTTCGCCCTGGCCGCAACCTGGGAACCATTATTGAAGTGGCGGCCCGGAACTATCTGCTGAAAGGGATGGGTTACCACTCTGCCAGAGATTTCCAGCAGAACCTGCAAAGGCGGATAGAGGCTGAAAAGAAGCATACTGATCAAGCTAATCTGGAGTAGCTTACCATGCGGATTATTGTTATTACCGGCATGTCCGGTTCTGGTAAATCGACGGCTGTAAAGGCTCTGGAGGATGAAGGTTTCTACTGTATTGATAATCTGCCAGTACGCCTTTTCAGCCAGTTTGTGGAGCTGATTGAAAAATCAGGCGAGCCATACAAAGGGATTGTGCTGGTTACTGATATTCGTGGTAGAGAGCCAGCCACCACGATAGTTGAAAACCTGAGGGAGCTGCGTCTGGCAGGCCATCAGATGGAGATTATCTTTCTGGATACATCGGACGATGTGCTGGTAAGACGTTTTTCAGAGACAAGGCGGCGGCATCCGGCTGATGAAAATAGCGGAGTGATGGGGGCAATCAGGATTGAACGGGAACGGCTGGCGGTTCTGCGTCAGAATGCCACCAGACTGCTGGATACCTCGGAATACAACGTCCACCAGTTAAAGGATCAGGTTATCAGGCTTGTAAATGGTGGTGAAGTCAGCAGTAACTTCAGTATTCAGTTGACTTCCTTTGGTTTCCGCTATGGTGTGCCTCTGGATGCCAGTCTGGTGATGGATGTACGTTTTCTGCCCAATCCGCATTTTGTACCAGACCTACGGCCCCATACCGGTCTGGAGCAGTCAGTTCGGGATTATGTGCTGGAAAAGCCGGAAACAAACAGCTTTCTCGGGCATTTCATACCACTGCTTGATTTTCTGATACCGGCCAACCGTGCTGAAGGTAAAAGCTATCTGACCATAGGTATCGGTTGCACAGGTGGCCGTCACCGTTCTGTGGCACTGGTGCAGAAAATAGCAGAACATTTACAGCAGCAGGGGCTGATGGTCAGCATTAACCACCGTGATATTGAGAAGGGAAATAAAATATGATTGGACTTGTGCTTGTAACCCATTCTGGTCTTGCCAACGCCTTGATAAAGGCGGCAACCATGATTTCCGGCGAACTGGAGGCAACCAGGGCTGTTGAGCTGCACGCTGATGATCCACCCGAAGAGCTGCTTGGCAGAATAACCGCTGCACTGGAACAGGTTGGCGGAGAAAATACCATCATCATGACCGACATGTTTGGCGGTACCCCGTCAAACGCCGCCATGTCCTTTCTTCAAGAAGGCCAGGTGGAGGTGCTGACCGGTGTTAATCTGCCGATGGTGATAGAGTTTTTTCTCCGTCGCGAACGGATGGAAATACAGGAGCTATGTGCATCGCTGGTTAAAAACGGGCGGGAAAGTATCATCAACGCCAATGAGTTTCTGAAATAGGGATGGGGATCTGAATGCAACAGCAAGAGTTTGAAATCATCAACAAACTGGGATTACATGCCCGTGCCTCGGCACTGTTTGTCAAGAACGCCGGCAGGTTTCAGGCAGAGATCAGGCTGGCCCGTGAAAGTGTGGAGGTGAACGGCAAGAGCATCATGGGGATTATGATGTTGGCTGCTGCCAAAGGCACCACTGTGCGGCTGACCATTGATGGGCCGGATGAAGAAGAGGCGATGCAGGTCATTGGTGAACTGATTAAAGATGGCTTTGGTGAAGACTAGCCATGCAAGCTATGCTCTATCCTGGTCTGGTAATGTTTATGCTGGGTGCAATTGTTGGCTCATTTCTGAATGTCTGTATCTACCGCCTGCCCCAGGGCCAATCAGTTGTAAGCCCAGGCTCTCGCTGTGGTTCCTGTGGTGCGGCAGTACGCTGGTTTGACAACCTGCCGATCCTGAGCTGGCTGATTCTGCGTGGCCGCTGCCGTTCCTGCCAGGCCAGCTTCTCCATCCGCTATCCCATGATAGAGTTGTTAAATGGTCTGCTCTGGCTGGCAGTTCTACTACGGTTTGGAATTACCACCACTGCCCTGGTTTATGCACTGCTGATCTCTGCCCTGATAGTTGTTACCTTCATTGATTTTGACCACCAGATCATTCCAGATGAAATCTCCATTGGTGGCATACTGCTCGGGTTTCTGGCCTCCTTCTTTATTCCGATGCCAGGCTGGACATCCTCCCTGCTGGGGATACTGCTTGGTTGGGGCAGTCTGGCACTGGTGTTCTATGCCTATCTGTGGCTGACCGGACGGGAAGGGATGGGGGGCGGTGATGCCAAACTGCTGGCCATGCTGGGGGCTTTTCTGGGCTGGACGGCGGTGCCGTTTATAATCTTTGTTTCATCTCTGCTGGGTTCTTTGATTGGCCTGACTGTAATGGCAATCAGGGGTAAAGATCGTCACCTGGCAATACCCTTTGGGCCATACCTTGCTTTGGGCGGTTTGCTGTACATCTTTTACGGGCCGCAACTGATCAACTGGTACCTTCACCTTGGACGCTGAGGATGAAGCTGCCACGTCCCAGTCTGACCTTCTCTATTCTGGCCTCTCTGGCCTGCCTGCTGATTCTGACCTGGCTGCTGTTCAGCCTGCTGGCCTTTAAAACCGCAGAGAACGATCTCTATTCACAAAAAAATGAACATGCCCGTCTGCTGCTGGCTACCTTTATAAACCAGTTGCCTGTTTCTGATGATCTTCTGTCATCTGAACAACTGCCTGCTGACAGTCCGGCTGCTGTTTATGCCGCACGGTTATCACAGGAGCCGGATTTTGAGCGGCTGACATTAAAAAACAGTAAAGGCCAGTTGCTGTTTACCGTTGGCAGGCCGGAAGGGAATCCCAACCTGCCTTTCATGCTGCTGACTTCCGAATCAGCCGCAAGTGGCATCAGCAGTGACGGCAACTTTCTGATCCGCAGGACAGAGTTTACAGATCAAAACCAGAGGCTGGGCCAGGCTGGTCTGGTGCTATCCCTGACCGATGAGCAGTTGCGGATTAAACGTACCAGGCAGATGCTGGTCTACTACTTTGTGCTTGATTTCATACTGTTGCTGGGGCTTGGTTCCTTTGCCCTTTCAAGGATTGTTGTGGCACCTGTCAACCGCCTGCTGGCTGCCACTGAAAAAATAACCGGCGGTGTTTATGGTCACCAGTTGCGGGTAAGCGGAGCCAGTGAGCTGGCCGGACTGGCCCGTTCCTTTAACCAGATGTCCAGCACCCTGGCCCAGAAACAGCAGGAGCTTGACGCTAACCTGAAGGCACTGAAACAGACCAACCAGGAGCTGCAACTGGCCAGGGAAGAGGCGATCAGGACAGAAAAAATGGCCTCAGTGGGGCTGCTGGCGGCAGGTACCGCCCATGAGATCGGTACACCGCTGGCTGCTGTGATCGGTTATGCCGAGATATTGGCCCAGGATCTGGAACAGAATCAGACCCATGCCGATTATCTGCACAGAATGCTTGAAAGCTGCAACCGGATTGACCGGATTGTGAAGGGGCTTCTGGAATATGCCCGTCCCAAGCAGGCTGATCATGTTAAAGTACTGCTGCCAGAGCTGGTCAGACAGACCCTGGAGCTTATGCAGCACCAGGGGTTTTTCAAGGGGATTGATTGCAGCTTTGAGCAGTATGGCAATTCTGCAACACTGATGATTGATCCCCACCAGTTACAGCAGGTGTTGATTAACCTGCTGATTAACGCCAGTGACGCCATGCCGGATGGTGGTAAACTCAGCCTGAAAATCATCAGCAGTGAAGATAACAAAATGCAGATTCTGGAGATCTGCGATACAGGGGCAGGCATCAGACCGGAAGACCTTGACCGGATTTTCGATCCCTTCTTCACAACCAAGGCACCTGGTAAAGGGACAGGTCTGGGGTTGGCGTTATCAGCCAGGATAATTGATGATTTTAATGGTAGAATCTCGGTAAAAAGCAGACAGGGGCAGGGCAGTTGCTTCAGAATATATCTGCCCTGTAACGGATAATTTTATGAAACAGCCAGCCATTCTGATAATTGATGATGAAGAAAACCTGCGGCACATGCTTTCCGTCATGTTGCAGAAAAACGGCTACCAGACGGATCAGGCTGCCAATGGTGAGGATGGTCTGGCCCTGCTGGAGCAGCACAGCTACAATTATATTCTGTGTGATATAAGGATGCCGGTCATGGATGGGCGGGAGTTTCTGCGTCATGCGGTTCAGAACGGCATCAACAGTCCGATTATCATGATGACAGCTTATGGTAATGTGGAGACCGCCGTAACCTGTATGCAGGAAGGTGCCTATGATTTTATCTCCAAGCCGTTCAAGCAGGATGAAATCATCATAGTGCTGAAAAAGGCCGAGGAGCGGGAGCGTCTTAAAGCAGAAAACCTGGCTTTGAAGGCAGCGGTGGCAGATCAGAACAGCTTCCACGGCCTGGTGGGGCGAAATCAGGCTATGCTGGCCCTGTTTGATCAGATCCGCAGGGTCAGCAACCTGAAGACAACGGTGCTGATTCTGGGGGAGTCAGGCACAGGCAAGGAGCTGGTGGCAAAAGCCCTGCACAATGGTGGTATCCGCAGCAACGGCCCGTTTGTGGCGGTCAACTGCGGTGCCATTCCAGAGACAATGCTGGAAGGTGAGCTGTTTGGCCATGTTAAGGGGGCTTTCACCGGTGCCCTGGCTGATAAGCCTGGCCTGCTGGAACAGTCCGATGGTGGCACCCTGTTTCTGGATGAGATTGGCGAGATGCCGCTGGCTTTGCAGGTTAAACTGTTGCGGGTTTTGCAGGAAGGTGAGCTGCGTCGTCTGGGGGCATTGCAGTCAAAAAAGGTTGACCTGCGGGTGGTTTCAGCCACAGCACGAGATCTTCAGGAAGAGGTACGTGCTGGCCGTTTCAGGGAGGATCTGTACTTCCGCCTGAATGTCTTTACCATGCAACTTCCTCCCCTGCGGGAGCGGATAGATGATCTGCCGTTAATTGCCAGACAGTTACTGGAAGCCTGTGCCGGACGGATCGGGCTGACTGATCCCCCTGGGCTGGCTCCAGAGGCGTTACACCGGTTGCTGCGTTACCATTGGCCAGGCAATGTGCGTGAACTGGAAAATATAATTGAGCGTGCCCTGGTGCTTTGTGATGGTGATCTGATTACATCGGCCAGTCTGCCCGATGAACTGACAGGCTCAACAGGCACAGGTACTGCCATGCCTGCCAGGACAGAAAAGGAGAGTCTGTCCATTAAACAGGCTGAACGGCTGATGGAGATTGATCTGATCAGCAAGGCTTTGATCAGAACCAGTGGCAACCGTACCCAGGCTGCTAAAATTCTGGAGATCAGCCATCGCTCGCTATTATACAAGATTAAGGAGTACGGATTGCAGTTGTAATTCCAATTCCATATCAAAGCGTCTTCTTCGTTGGCTCGTTATCGGCTCCTCAACGTACTACGTGTACGCCTTCGTCGCCGATCTCCTCGCCGCCTTAAATCCATCTTTGATCTGTAATTGGAATAATACCGACTTCAAACGGGGGTTAGACAATGCGTGTAGGTGAAAAGCCATCGCTTCATGTTTCAAAGCGTGGGATGCAGCAGCCCCAGGTGGCCAGTACTGCTGGTACCGGCCTGTTTTCCCTCTTTTCATCAGAATTGCAAAACAAACATCAGGAACTAAGCAGTTATGAGCAGGATGTTGACTTTCTGAAAGCAACGCTGGATGCTGCCGGTGAAACCCTGGAAAGGTCACCAACCCTGGATAACTTTAAAAAGTTCAGGGAGACTCTTAGTGCCATCAGCAAGCATGTTTCCGGTGAAGCCTATCGGTTGGAAAAAATTGGTGGTACACCCACAAACCCCCGTTATTATGAGATTATCACCATAATTGATAAGGAAGCTGACAAGCTGTATGAACTGATTGTGAAGGAACAGAAAAACAGGATTGCGATTACCGCTGCGGTGATAGGGATTAAGGGGTTGGTGGTGGATCTGACAACATGACGGTATGTTCTAGCCACGAATGAACACGAATATTCACGAATCCGTCACTGCGAGGAGGCCAAGGGCCGACGTGGCAGTCTGCTTGAGATTGCTTCGGGCTAAAGCCATCGCAATGAACTAATTAACCTGTAGGGGGGCTGCTTGCTGCACCCAGACTGCTTGAATGGGCGGAGCAAGCGCCGCCCCTACCACAGCATAGGATGACGGCATTTTTAGTCGTCACTGCGAGCGAAGCGTGGCAGTCTACCCCTTCTCGCAATGACGGGATTTTAAATTCAACTGAGCTTTGTAAACCAAATTGTATAGATAGAGGTTACTGACAAATGTTCAATATCATGCAGGTTACACTTAAAGGTATTTTCCGTGACAAGGTTTTTCAGGGGATTATGGCCCTGGGGGTGCTGTTTCTGTTTATCCCTTCGGCGGCATCATTATCCATGCGACAGGTGACAGAGCTTTCAATCACCCTCTCACTGTCTTTAATCTCCTTTATCCTGCTGTTGCTGGCGGTGTTTCTGGGGGGTACTTCCATCTGGAAGGATATTGAGCGGCGTTATACATTCAGCGTATTAAGCCTGCCGATCAAGCGGACAGATTATCTGTTGGGCCGCTTTCTGGGGCTGGCCCTGTTTATGGTGATTACCTCTGCCCTGCTGGGGTTGCTGACGCTTGTGGTGGTTAAGGTGGCAATCGGGATGTATCCGCCCGATAAACCGGTGGAGTGGGGCTACCTGATACTGGCGATGGGGTTTGCTACCCTTAAATATATCCTGATGGTGGCGGTGGCTATTCTGCTGTCAACGGTCAGCACCTCCTTTTTTCTGCCGGTGTTTGGCACAATCTGTACCTTTCTGGCCGGCGGCATTATCCAGCAGGTGTATGAATATATTACCAACACAGAGGCAGGGCAGATTTCATCACCTATTTTAAAGGGAGTTGTCAGTGCTGCCTACTACCTGTTGCCAAACCTGTCTGGCTTTAACCTTAACGTGAATGCCATTTACGGTGTGGCACCGGATGCCAGAGGGCTTATGCTGACCATCGGCTACTTTGTGGCCTATACGGCAACCCTGCTGGGTATTTCCGGTCTTTTATTCAACCGCAGGGAGATGCGATGAGCCATGCCAGAACACCCATATTATTTATTTTGGCAGGGCTACTGCTTTATGGGATGATCATCACCCCTTTCAGTTCCTACATGGTTAATAAGCCGATTGAGGAGAAGCTGGGCTATATGCCCAGTATGAAGGTGCTGGAGCCGATGAGTGCAGACCAGAAGGAGCTGGTTGGTGCTGCAATGGTAATGAAGGTGGTGATGTATTTTGGCGGGATTGTGGGGCAGGCCCAGGAGGGGAAGGTGATCAGCCAGCCACCAGACCTGCGGGGAATGTCCCGGATTCTGCATGGTGCTGTGCAGCTTGATCCTTACAATATGGATGCCTACTACTTTGCCCAGGGTTTTTTAACCTGGGATGCCAAGCAATATAAGCTGGCCAATGAGCTTCTGGAATATGGCATGAAATACCGTACCTGGGATTGGTATCTGCCGTTTTTCATCGGCTTTAACAACGCCTACTTTCTGAAGGATTTTGCAGCAGCAGCAAAGTTCTATCAACGGGCAGGCGAGCTTAGTGGCAATGATCTGTTCAAAAAACTGGCTGGCCGCTATATGCAGGAATCTGGTCAGACAGACCTGGCTATCGCCTACCTGTCCGCCATGGAAAAGGGTGAAACCAACCAGTCCATGAAGAAGAACTATCAGATCAGGCTGGCAGCCTTTAAGGAAGTCAAGCGGATAGAAGCAGCCAGGGATCTGTTTGTGAAGCAGCACGGCAAACTGCCTGATTCTGTGGAGCAGCTTGCAAAGCTGAAACTGCTTGATCCCGCTGCTGTGGACCCCTATGGTGGCCGCTTTTACCTGGGGCCGGAAGGGAAGGTTGCCACCAGCAGTAACTTTGCATTTGGTGGTAAAAAGAAAGGAGAGTAGCTTTTTGCTACTCCCCTCTTTGTTAGCTCTATCTGAGTTGTCAGGAGTTACATCCGTTATATCTCATGGTGTATCTGCCAGTATTTGTACTCTGCCGGCCAGAAGTCCTTGCAGTATTCCACCAGCCTTTTCATGCGGGTTTTGAAGGCACTGCGATAACCAGCCTGATCCGGGAAATGCTCCTTTTCACGGATACAGCGGCACAGCTCTTTACCCAGCTTGCTGGCATACTCAAACAGCGTCTCCTGCTGTGGAAACTGCCGCTCGCCAGCCATTACAGAGCCTACACTTCCAACAGATTGAGCACCGGTTGAGTTGATAAAACGGGTCATGTAGGACATCACCATCTCATCATCACCGCCGCCTGAAGTCTCCACAACCGCACCATATTTACCCTCCAGCATCAGGCAGTGAATGATATTGCCTGATCTGTCAAACAGGGCCTTCATCTGGGCTGATACACTGAAAATATAATTGGGGCTGGCCAGTATAAAACCATCGCAATTTAACAGGCTTTGTTTGATCGCATCATAATCATCCTTCAACGGACAATTTCCATGAACATGGCAATAATCACAGCCGATGCAGGGCTTGACCTGCACCCTTGACAGATCAATCAGCTCGGTCTCCACACCATCTTCCAGACCTGCTGTTACTTCATCCAGCAAACGGCCTGTGTTGCCCCGCATCCCCTTGGGGCTGCCTATGATTACAGCTATTTTCATGAAAACTCCTTATGTTGGTGATACTGATAAAACCTGTACTAAAGTTTACCTGCTGCAAAAAGATCCCGTGCCAGGCGGGTGCTAATGCGACATTTCCGCTCCAATGCTGCCTTATAAAGCTGATCACAGGCATTGACCAGTGAATTTACATCCCTGGGCAGCACCGTCAGAAGCCAGTCCGCCACTTGACAGGGCAGGACAACTTGCCTGTCTCTGGCCAGTTTGTCAATCAGCATTCTGCGGGAATCATCATCAGACACATCCAGCCTGGCCACCAGACCCCATAAAAGCCGTGAAATCAGATGCTCATCAATATTATCCAGCTCCTTGGGGGGATAGCGTCCGGCCAGTGCCACAGGATGCCCTGCAATGTAGTGATGGTTGAAAGTTTCCCAGAGGCTGTTACGCAGCTCGGCTGAATCCGGCAGTTGCTCCAGGTCATCCACCAGCAGAAAATCCCCCTCTGCCAGAAAGGGCTTATCCAGATTGCGGCATGAAATCACCTGGTAATCTGCTGACAGGCTGCGTCCTATGGAATGCAGCAGGTGGGTCTTGCCAGAGCCAGGTGATCCGTACAGGTAAAGCAGCTTCTCAGGCTCGGTTGGATCAGTCAGGCGGCGGCTGAACTCAAGGGCAGTGCTGTTGCCGTTGCAGAGTACAAAGTTACTGAAGCTGTAGCGGGGAGTTACAGGCAGATCAAGGGCTTGCTGCTGCATCAGAACAGGTTTCCCTGGGCCTTGGCTGGGGTTGCTCGATTAAAATGTTTGTAGGCTGCCGGTGTGGCAACACGCCCCCGTGGGGTGCGGTTGATAAAGCCGTTCTGGATCAGAAACGGTTCGTAAACATCTTCAATGGTGTCACTTTCTTCGCCAATGGCAGCACCAATGGTATCAAGCCCCACTGGCCCACCATTAAATTTATCAATAATGGTCAGCAGAATCATCCGATCCATCTGGTCAAAGCCCATCTCATCAATCTCCAGCAGTTGCAGGGTTTCCTGCACAACTTTCAGGTTGATAATACCATCAGCCCTAATCTGTGCAAAATCCCGCACCCGACGCAGCAGCCGGTTGGCAATCCGTGGAGTACCACGACTGCGACGGGCCAGCTCAATGGCACCGGCTTTGTCAATGGACATCCCCAGAATACCGGCAGCACGGGTAACAATAAAAGCCAGCTCTTCATGGGTGTAAAACTCCAGGCGAGAGATGATCCCGAAGCGATCCCGTAGTGGCGATGAGAGCAGTCCGGCACGGGTGGTAGCCCCAACCAGGGTAAAGCGTGGCAGATCCAACTTTATGCTGCGGGCCGACGGCCCCTGACCGATGATAATATCAAGCTGAAAATCCTCCATAGCAGGATAGAGGATCTCTTCCACCACATGGGAAAGGCGGTGGATTTCATCAATAAACAGCACATCATGGGGTTCAAGGTTGGTGAGGATGGCCGCCAGATCACCAGGCCGCTCAATTACCGGCCCGGATGTTGATTTGATGTTGACCCCCATCTCGCAGGCCACAATATTTGCCAGGGTGGTTTTACCTAACCCTGGCGGGCCGTACAGCAGCAGGTGGTCAAGTGCTTCATTGCGACCCCTGGCTGCATCTATGAACAGCTTCAGGTTTTCGCTGATCTTTTTCTGGCCAACATAATCATTAAGGGTGCGTGGCCGAAGGGTGACATCATACTGTTGATCGTCATCACGTTTTTGTGGGCTGATGGTTCTTTCCATAGGTTGGAATATGACGGAATTTTAGTTGCTTGTCAAAGGTGTGGGCGGTGGGATGTGGCAAAGGGGCTGACCATATAATATTGTTCAGCCACGAAAAAGCATTAACCGCCGAGAAATACGGATAAACGCCGAGAAAACCTTGAAAACCTTTTTTAGCCACGAATGAACACAAATTTACACAAACCTATAAAACCTGAATCAAAAGATTTAAGGGATTGATATTTTAAATAGATTCCGCAACTACGTGCGGAATGACAGTCAAAATCTTTTCCCTGTGTCCTCTGTGCCCCCCTGTGTTTTATTCCTGGCTTTATCGGCGTTTGTCGGTGTTAATCTGCGGCTAAAGTGCATATAAAAAAGGGCAGGTACAAGACCTGCCCCATATTACCTATTCAGTTAATTCTGGATGCTAGATTTTTTTAGCCATTACATGCTGCAAGGATGCCAACAGCTCTGCTGTTTTTGTACGTGGGCTGTGCTGGCGGAACTGCTCTGCCAGAGATGGCATACCAGCCAGTTTCTTAACCACCGGCTGTTTTACCTGTTCTTCCAGTGCCAGCAGTTCTTCCTCATCAAGCAGTTCCAGCTCAGTCAGTCCGGCTTCATCTCCCAGAGCATTCTCATCAACCTGCTGGTCTCCCTGCTCCTGGTCATCTCCCTGTTGCTCGGCTGCTTTTAACTCACGCAGTTGCTTCAGTAACAGAGCATCGTTGGAGTCTTCCTCGACAATCCGCAGCAGGAACTGTGTAAAGGCCACATTGCCCTGCTCATCCCGTGCCATTACCTTCAGATCCATTGTGCCGCCGCTGCCTTTGGGGGGCTTGCCGGTAAAGCGGCCACTGTCAGGATCAAAGGTCAGCCAGTCTGGCAGCGGGCTGCCATCGGCCAGGGTTGCTTCCAGCGATACTCTGGCATTTGCATCACTGTGGCGGAAGGTGCTGGTGGGCAGACTGAATGTTGAAAGCTCATCAACTATGGATATTTGTGATGACGGTGTTTTAACCAGGTGCAGCCCTTCATTGCCTGGAGAACGCTCACCACCCTGCATAACTACACCATTAACAGTAAAGATCGGCATATCGCTGTAGTTGTAGGCTGGCCCGTCTATTACTAAGTCCTGCAATGGCGGTGCCGCCCAATCCGTCGGTGGCTTGCTATCAGTTGTGTCATTGGGCAAATCAGGGCTTATCGTGCCAGGAACTATCTGATTGTTTGGTGGTAACACTGGTACTGTTGGCTCCACTGGATCAGGAACATATACCTGTTCTTTTACAGTTACAGTCACAGTAGCTTCTTCTGGTGAGCCTTTTTCAGTCTTGGCTGTGTATTTAAAGGTGACATCACCATCAACACCGTTGCCTGGTGTAAAGACCAGCTTGCCGTTTTCCAGCTTAACTGAGCCTTTATCAACTACTACTGTCTGTCCCTCGCTAATCGGCTGTCCATTGATTTCTGTAATTACAGGATCGTTGCCATCAAAATCATCATTTTCCAGAACATCTATGACAACTTCTTTACCGTACTCTGTTTCTGCTTGATCATCCTTAACATCAACATCAGGATTAAACTTAACCACAACAGTAACCGGTGTTTCTCCGCCACTGCCATCTTTAATGGTTACTTCAAACTCATCCGGGCCGTTGTAATCAGGATCAGGCGTATAGATGTATTCACCGGTTTCAGGAACAAGTACCAGGGTGCCATGCTCAGGCTCTTTGGTAACTACATACTCAACAGGGAAGCCTTCCGGGTCATTGCCTGTAATCTTGCCGTTGGTAGGGGTGTCCTCGTCCACTGTCAGTTCATAATCACCTGTTTCAGGATCAAATGTCTGCTTTGGATAATCCTTGTTCTCCGGGGTTTTACCAGCATCAGGATCAGCCGGAACAGGCACCAGGTTTTCAGCAACCGTTACTGTTACATTGGCAGTTTCGGGAGAACCTTTCTCTGTTGTTGCAGTGTATTCAAAGACAACATCACCCTCCACACCCTCGGCAGGTGTAAAGATCAGTTGACCACCCTCCAGCTTAACAGTGCCTTTGCCATCGGACAGGGTAATGGTTGCATCCTCAGTAATAACCTGACCATCAACATGGGTAATGGTAACTGGCGTTCCTTCAAACTTATCGTTATCCAGTACATCAACTGTAACAGGGGTGTTGAATGCGGTATCGGCTGTATCGTCAAAGGCATCCTGTTCAGGGATAAAATCAACCACCACCGTAACCGGTGTTTCCCCACCACTGCCATCTTTAACGGTCACTTCAAACTGATCAGGGCCGTTGTAGTCAGGATCAGGAGTGTAGGTGTATTCACCGGTTTCAGGGTCAAGTACCAGGGTGCCATGTTCAGGCTGTTTGGTTACTTCATACTTAACAGGGAAGCCTTCAGGGTCATTGCCTCCAATCTTGCCGGTGGTCGGTGTATCCTCGTCCACTGTCAGTTCATAATCACCTGTTTCAGGATCAAATGTCTGGGCAGGGTACTGCGGATTGGCCGGATCGTTAGGATCAGAGATTGCAGGCGGCTGGTTGTCCTGAATCGTACCGGTTGCAGTGGTTGTATGGCCGCCAACAGGTGTTACTTTCAGTTTAAAAGTCTCGTCACCCTCTTCAATGCCATCATTTTCAATCGGTACCCTTACCAGCAGTTCGCCGGTAATATTTTCCACTGGCTCACCAGTGTAGGTTGTCCAACTATCGCCACCATCGGTAGAGTATTCAAAATCAGGGCCGTAGTCATTACCATCGGCTGTGCCGTCTTCAAGCTCCAGGGTTACTTTCTGGCCGGGTGTGCCGGTTACAGTAAAGATGATTTCTTCATTTGCTTCACTACCGGTTGGATTATCTACGGTTACACGCCGGTCATCATCCAGTTCAGGAACATCAGGGCCACCAGGTACTACCGGCTCACCTG
>CAZRKG010000002.1:19049-57658 GCA_964600635.1 uncultured Geobacter sp.
GTGAACCTTCGTTGACTTTGCCACCTTCAACGCTGGTTATCGGACGGTCATCATCCAGTTCAGGAACATCAGGGCCACCAGGTACTACCGGCTCACCTGGTTGTGGCTGTCCTGGCTGTGATGGGTCAACCGGAATCAGTCCGGTTGGTGGTACCCCTGGGATAGTCGGATCAACCGGTATCCAGGTGGTTCCTTCGCCCTGGTCATTGATTGTGATGGTGCCGGTTTCAGCTTTACCACCGGTGTTTGTGGCGGTCAGGGTAAACTCATGATCACCTTCTTGCAGATCATCATTCACAATGGCAACCCTTACCAGCAGTTCGCCACCGGTTGGGATTTCCACATAGCTGCCAGGTGTGTAGGTCTGCCAGTCAGTGCCATCAAAGTATTCAAAGGTTTCAATGTAGTCAGTAGCACCAGTCTTGTCACTACCATCTGTACCGCCAGTGGCAGCACCATCAGTCAGTTCCAGCTTGACCTTCTGACCATCGTTACCGGTTACAGTGAATACTCCATAGGGTGAACCTTCGTTGACTTTGCCACCTTCAACGCTGGTTATCGGACGGTCATCATCTAAGTTGTCAGGGTAGCCAGGATCGCCAGGTGTCAGCGGGTCGCCTGTGTCCGGATCTTGAATATCGCCTGTGCCATCATCTTTAATGGTTGCTAAACCTGTACCAGTGTTGTCGCTAATCTGCTCATTACCACTATAAACAGGGGTAACGACAAGATTGAAAGTCTCATCACCTTCGTTAATGTCGTCACTGGTGATTGGGGTGCGTACCAGCAACTTGCCGCTTGCATCGGCCTGTACGGTAGCCCCTGCGGTATATATGGCCCAGGTGGTTCCGTTCCAGTATTCCAGACCACTGCCGGTACTGGTGCCATAGTCAACACCGCCACCTTTGGCATCGTTATCTTGCAGTACCAGGGCTACATTGGTGTTTGGCAGTACAGTGACTTCAAAGACAGCGTATTCTGATGCTTCGTTGACGGTTGGGCTGGTGACTGCTACGGGTGCAATTGTTAAGGTTTCAGTTGTAGTGGTGCTGTTACCAGCGGCATCGGTAACGGTAATTGCTACAGCGTAAGTATCTACATCAAGTGCCTTTGTATCTGGAATTTGTAATGACCAGTTTTCATTTTCACGTACAAGGTATCCGTCACCTTCGGTATAGATTGTTCCATCCACCGTGACACTAAGTTTTTCACCGTTAAGTACGTTGGCAGTGCCTGTAATTTTTGGTGTTGTATCGTGGGTAGAAAGTGAGTTGCCATCAGCACTTGGTGCTGCCGGTGGCAAGGTGTCAATCGTCAGCTCTTTATCACTGATGTCATAACTTTTGTTACCATCTTTATCTTCAACAACCGCTTCTACTTCATACTGACCATCTGGCAAGCCGTCTGTAGGAGGTATATTTAGCTCCCAAGTATTATCCGCTGGATTGTATTGTAATGGATTACCAGGGTCTTCACCGTTCCAGATGTAGATCTTTTCGTTAGGGCCACCTTTATCAACTGTGATGTGCAATTTACCGTTATCTGTAGGTACTTTTGCTTCACCAGTCAGGGTTGGGTTGGGCTGGTCACTGATGGTTGTATTAACGGTAGGAATATCCGGGCCAGCCGTACCAGCACCTGTTACTGTAATTTCTGCCTTGGCCGGTTCTGCTTTAACATTGGCGTTGTCTGTGGCACCAAAGGTAAAGGTACGCACACCAGCGGACGAGCTGGCACCACTGGTATTTTGATATTCTATGCTTTTAGCAATTTCACTGGCTTCTGCCTCTGTAAGCAAGCCACCGCCATCTTTTGTAAAGGTGAACTTACTATTGCTGTAGGTTACTTTTACCGTTAATCCGTCGATGGTATAGGTAAAATCAGTACTATCGCTGCCATCAGCTTTTTTAGTTGTACTGCCATTAAATATCAGTTCTTCATTATTACCATCACGTAAACCACTGACGGTTAAAGTAACTTCTTTAATGCCAGCATCAGCAGGAGTTGTTGATGCGGTATAATTGACACCTTTTTCAGTCACGCTTGCAGGGCCAGCGTTGTTATCCAGGCTGACTTTAGCACCATCGGTACTTGTGGCCTGCCAGTCGCGGGAATCGCTGTTGGTATCCAGATCAATTACTGGTGCGGTGGTGTCAATGTAGAAGGTGGTTGTGCCTGTATTACTTAGGTGGTTGTTGGATTCATCGGTAATACCGTCGCCAGAGCCATCTTTAATGGTTAGTGTATATTCACCAGTAGGGCTGGTCAGGGCAGATAAGTCGATATACCAGGTATCACCACTGCCGGTAACAGGTGTACCAGGTGGAATGGTAACTGGCTGACCATTGCGGGTTAATTCAAAATCACGGTAATCAACATTTTTAACCGGCTCATTAAATACAACTTTTATACTACCAACCGGTGTTGAGCGAGGTCCGTCACCCTTACCATCATCTACGGTAACACTGCTTACTTCCGGTTCTGTTGTGTCTGCTGCCTGTATGCTGATTTTGTAGTCTTCTACTTCACCATTCATTAACGGGCCATAGGAACGTAGATCTTCTGTCGCTGCACCTGTATTAAGGCCATCTGTTGCGGCTGTTTTCCAGTTGTTATCACTGGTTGGCGTGGCAATACGGAAACGGGCATAGGTATCACCAACAGATATACCCGCTGGTAAAGTCCAGGTCAGTTGGATTGTTCCACCATTCATATCTTCTGTCAGCGTAAAGCTGGCAGCGTCTTTAAGATCAAACTTGCCATCTTTACCAAAGTCAATCCAGCCAATAACAACATCACCCGCCTTACCTGTTACCTGGACATCAACTGTATAGCTGGTTGAACCTTGTCTTAGTGCAGGGAAGGTAACACCATCATCATTACTATCTGCTGTTGCATCATTATTGATTGTGGCATCGGTTTCATGGCTTGGTTTTGCATTTGGGTCACCTAGCCAGGTTTCATTACCTAACTGATTATGGCGTGGGCCGTTACTACCCATACCTGTTCTGTATGTATGTCCATTCAAGATACCGGCATCGCCATAATCCAGGTTGACCGTTGCAATACGTGCCGCATCACCACTACCTGGGAGTGTGCCTGTTGTTCCTGGGTCAGTAATTGTTCCGTTTGTAATATCTAAACGCTTAATACCGTTATTGCTGAAATAGAAGAAACCATCGGTATCTGTGTATTGCATGGCAGCAGATGACAGGCCGTTAATTGTTTGCGATGTGGTATTCGCTGCCGTTGGTTTGCCGTTGGCATCACGTGTTACAGTAACAGTTACTAATCTATTAGTATTACTGGAATAGAGGGTGCCATTTTTATGGAAGGCCATATCAGAGCCAATGTTAGAAGTAGTAAACTTTCCAACCCAGGTGCCAAAATCTGGTGATTGAGGGTTTAAATCAGCAACATATAGGTTATTAGACTGGTGAATCCATAAATAACCATAGGTGTCAATATCACCAGTTACATAAGTTCCGCTATTTGGAGGGATGTTTCCTGTTCCACTAAATGTAGCTGTAACCTTTGTTATGTCGCCATTTGCATCAATACGATATACGGCACGGTCTGACTGGTTAATGGCATACAAATGTCCATCAATCGGGTTAAAGCCCAGGGAATTAAGGTTGATGCTGGTAAAGTCGGTAAAGGTACCGCCACCTGTTTTTTGCACTTCTTCCAAGCGGTTCATAACCAGGTTGGCACCAACCAGGTCGTATTCATTTCCACCAGAAGTTCCAAAGCCTGTTACCTTGGCAAACACAAATGATGTGGTGCTGTCGCCAATCGGGAAAGCATGGCCAAGCACACGCATTTCACGTGTTGCTAAAGTTGAATTAGCCTGACCATCATTGGCAATAACCTCAATTGTACGAATGTTATGGTTTTTGGCTACGTTATACGCCATTGCATCTTCTGTTGCCTTGAAGGTAATCTGTTTCAATGCAGCTCGATAGTTGGCCAAGGTGGCATGACCTGATAAAGTCAGTGTAAGGTTGCCGTCAACAGTTGAAGTTGACCACTCAAGACCTTTGGGCAGACTGCTGGGAATATTTAATTCATCGCCTGTACTGCCATTTTTAATGGTAATAGTGACCTTTTCCAGGTGTGTATCATCAGTATCAGCAAGGGTAAAATCACCAGCAAATAACAATACAGGGCCATCACCAATGCTGTACCATTGGTGTAAATCAGGGGCAGTGACTGTTGGAGCCTGATTAGAAGCACTTGTGATGTTTTCTAAATTTTGATTGGAAAATGGGTCAATAATGTTACCGGCCTGGTCTTTTAGTGTATTACCAGAATAATTAACAGATACTGTATCTCCACTTGCAACCGCAGCAGCTAAAGTTAAACGAACCGTATCACCAACAATAACAACCTTGGTAATTGCCGGACCTGCACTGCCATTTACATTAACTGAAAAATTGCCTGTTGTGGCAGCACTGGAGGCATCCAGTGCTTCATCAAACTTTAATTCAACAATAATATCACTGACCTGAGTACCAGAGCCGCTTCCTGTGGTTAGTGTTGGGGATGTCGTATCAATTGTAAGCGTATAAAGATCGGATTTGCTATTGCCAGCATTATCACTATTACGAACAAGTAACTGATAGTTTCCTTCTGCTTTAGCATCACCATCATAGGTAAATGTCCAGTTGCCAGAGTTATCAGCCCGTACTGTACCGATTAGCGTACTTTGAATGTAAAAACGAACGGTGTCATCAGGATCAGCAGTACCTGTTAATGTAAAGCCTGTCTGTAGGCTGGTAACAATCTTGTTGTCGGTTTCAGATACTGATCCAACATCAATAGAACCTACGTCAGCAGTGTTAATCAGCGTATCAATAATATATGAATCATCACGGCCTGTAGTATCCAGGCTGCTTAATAATGAACCAGTCTCATTCTTGATGGTGTTGTTTTCAGCAATATCAATATTTAATGTACCTTCAATACCTTGTGGCAGGTTGCCAATCGTCACCTGATACTGCTTGCCGCCACTGCTGCCAACCTCTGTCACTAACTGTATGGTGGCACCAGAAATAGAACCAGGTGCAATTACAAAGGAATCTCCTGTAACGCCATTTACCTTTTCACTGAAAGTAACCAGGTAAGTTACTGTAGTCTGGTTGGTTGTTTCCGGGGTCGGGTTCTGGCGGACGATACTTTCAACAGTGGGGCCATCAGCCAGCAGGCCGCTGTAATCACGTACTGACAGGGCTGTCGCCTCTATACTGCCGGTGGCACTTTCCAGCACCCAGTTACCGCCTTTATCGGCACTACCGGTTGCATCTATGGAAGCCGCAACATCAGCACCGGTTACAGTTGCCAGTTGCTGAATAAACGCCTCGCCGGCCTCACCCTGGGCAATATCACAACCATACAGCAGAATATCTGCCCCTGGTGCCAGACTCTGCTTCCAGGATTCCAGCAAACGGGACTCTTCTGCCAGGGTGTCGGTTGTAAGTACGCTATCACCAAGTTTTATCTGCCCCGGTGTGCCGTGGCTGAACAGGTGCATGGCGGTGATGTTGCTGTTTTCCGCCAGGTACTGGCTGATCTGGGCCAGGTGGTCTGCACCATCCTGCAAGGCAACAATCTGCACTGTGCGGTCAAAACCTTCCATTAAGGCAGCAGCATCTTTAAGGCTGCTATCTACAAACGCCACTTCATTCTGGTGGCTGCTGCCTGCATCCGAGGCATCGCCTGAATCTGCGGCGTTGTCGTTATTTACGGTTGCATCGACTGTGGCGGCGGCGGCGGCATCAAACATAATGCGGGGTTCCAGCGGCATGATGAAGAGGTGCTTGAATTTTGGACGGTTGTTACCCTGCTGGGTATGGTGTTTGGGCATGCTGTGTTCCTCCGGTTTATTTAAAGTTACTGACTTGTTATATGACTGTAGTTGTTAGAATTACAGATATAAAATAATACCGTTTTGTATAGGAAATTATCAGTAATGTTGCAAGTTACGAAATCTGACAACTTTACGTGTAAAACAAGCAAACAGGCTGATGAAGCGGGCAGTAAAACATGGGAATGGCAAGTATAGGGTGACGGCAAAGAATAGCGGTCATTCTATGCTGTGTACAAGGGGCAGGTTCTGAACCCGCCCTGATTGAGGGTACCCACAAAAGGGGTACCCCTACAGTTGTACCTGTTAATTCAGGTCTTTGCGAGAAGCGTAGCTACAAAGCAATCTAAAGACTGCCACGTCAGCCTTTGGCCTCCTCCTGGTGACGAACAACCTTTAACCGCTTGACAAAGTTGCACCATTCGCATTCCGGCTTGTTGCAGCCATTTTCAAACTGCTTGGCCTTGATCTTTCCATACACATCTTTAATCTGTTGCTTTACAATTTCCACCTCTTCATCACTCACTTCAAAGCTGGTGCATTTATATTCACCGCTGTCACGCTCCGGCTCCACAAATTCAAAACGGGCTGCTGACATGAGCCGCCTGCGGTTGGGTTCGTTTTCCACCAGAATCCGGTAAAAGACCGCCTGCCGCCAGTAATCACCGCCCAACAGGTCATCTGCCGCTGGTTCTTTGCCCGCTAGCAGTGCCTTTTCCACCTTGTCTGGTGCCGGTGGTTTCATTTTCTTACGGGCATTGGCCGGGTTGCCGGTTTTGTAATCCACCACGGTGATATGGTTGCCGGACAGCTCCATCAGGTCAAGCTTGCCATTCAGCGGAACATCATCCAGCAGGATGTTTCTGAAGGGATATTCCACCAGTACATCATGCTTCCAGTGTGGACGGCGGATTTCATAGAACTGAGGCAGGATCTGTTCGCCATATTCCAGCCTGCGGCGGTATTCTGACGCTGATAGTGCGGTCTCGTGTCGGGCCATGAACCAGCGGAAGCCTTCCAGCAGGACTTCACTATCGGGAAAACGCTGGCTGTTGTTTTTCATTTTACGGAACACCTGCTCCAGGGCGTAATGGACAGCAGAACCAAAGGTTAAGGCAGCATTAAGCGGTGCCGGCACACGCAACAGGGTGTTGAAGTAGAATGTTACCGGACAACGCAGGTAGCTGTTAAGGTGGGTTACGCTAAGGGAGTATTTCTCAAGCAGCTTGTCAACAAATTCTGTATCTATGAAAGAAGTTGGCAGTCTGGCAGGGTCATCGGCCAGCAGGCTGGTGTTACCAAAGGCCAGCAGTGCCTCATCACCAAGGGCTGTTTCCGGCCTGGTATCCACCTGACCATCCTCCAGCAGCTCGGCCACAAAGCGGCTTTTTTCCAGCTCTTTGTCTTTGTTATCCCGCTTTGCCCATGAAATTACCACCTGCTTTCTGGCCCTGGTTACGGCAACGTAGAACAGGCGGCGGGATTCCTCTTCCTCGCTGCCCACCGGGCCGGACCAGATGGTGGGGGGCAGCTTGTAGGTACGGTTACGGGCAGAACTGTCCCAGACCTGGCTGGTGCAGCCGATGATGAAGAGGTGGTCAAACTGAAGCCCTTTAGAACCGTGGGCAGTTAAAAAGTTGACCCCCTTGCCGCTGTAGCTGAGTTTTTCTGCTGGCAGCCGGATGCCCTGTTTCTGCATATCAGCCAGCATGGTCAGCAGCCCTGTTGCGGTCAGCAGCCCTTTGTTGGTCTCTTCCCGCACAAAATCAAAGAGGCTGTTAAGCAGGGTCAGGTTCCAGATCCGCTGCTCTGCATTTAATGCCTGGGCCAGAATCCCCAGTTTTGTGATGATCTGGTGTAGTAGCTCCTGCAACGGCAGGGTGGCAGCATCTCTTATCAGCTCATCAATCTGCTGGCCGGCCTGGTACAGTTGCTGATCATCCCGGGATGGAAACAGTTGCTGCTGGCCTTTGTCAGCACTCCGTTCCAGCAACTGCTCCCGCCAGTAGCAGGGCTTTTGCTCTGTCCGCCTGCGGCCGATCTCCACAGACAGCCGAGCCAGTGCCAGAGGTGAGATCCCAAACCAGGTTTCATGCAGCAGTTGATACAGCAACTGCTGGCCAGAGTGGGGTTTTTCCAGCTCCTGCACCAGATAACGCAGGATGGTGAGCAGTTTAATGATTAGCGGCTCCTGCAACAGATCGGTCCTGCGTTTGCTCTGAATCCCGATCCCGTTTGCCATCAGATAACGGCTGATCTGTTCCGCCTGGTTATGGTTGCGGTAGATCAGGGCGATCTGATCAGGCTCAACACCATCGGCAATCAGCCCCTTAATCCGCTCTGCAATGGCTATTGTTTCGTGGCTGGTGCTTACAAACTCAAGCAGTTCCGGCTTCTGCTCCAGCTCTGACACCTCAAGGTTTTTTGCCAGTAACTGCTTGTCATGGCTTAAACGCTCGCTGTTTCTGGCAATCAGCCCGGCGGCTGCATCCAGTATATTCTGGGAAGAGCGGTGGTTTTCGGTCAAAGTGATGGTGGTAAGCTGCTGCTTATATTTATGGGTAAAGCGGTGGATATTCTCCACACTGGCACCCTGAAAACGATAGATAGACTGATCATCATCCCCCACCACAAACAGGTTGGGTGCATCCCAATAACCGGATAACTGCTCCAGCAGCTCAAATTGTGATCCACTGGTATCCTGAAACTCATCCACCAGCAGGTACAGGTAACGCTCCTGATAGGTTGCCAGCAGGTCACTGTTATTCTTGAAAGCGGCATTGCACCAGAGGATCATATCGGCAAAATCATAGCGGCCCCGCTGCTGCAAAAGCTGCTGATAGTCATCAAAACTGGCGGCAGCGGCTTTAAGTTGCTCCAGCCGGCGTAGTTCATCATTCAGCTTACGAAGATTCAAATCCCCTTTTTTGTAGCTGGTGCCATCAGGGGTTTTACCCTGCCGCTTGTAAATGAAATCAGGATTTTCGGGCAGGCTGGCGGCATAGGTGTCAATCCGTTCCATCAGCCAGTTGCTACTCCAGCCTTCGCTTTTCATGATCTCGTACAGCTTAATCAGGCGGCCAGCCTCATAATAAATATCTCCGGTGGCCCTGGTCAGGGGGTGATCAACCGGAAAACCATCAATAATCTCTTGCAGATACTGGTACTGCTCCAGCTCCGAAATCGTAGTCAGGTTGCGGATGCCAAAGTAGCTGGACTGTTCCTGTATCACCAGGTTGCAGAAGGCATGGAAGGTGAAAATATCAACTCGGTAAGCCTCTGTTCCTATGAATTGCAGCAGGCGGTTACGCATGGCAACCGTGCCGGCATCGGTATAGGTTAAACAGAGGATGTTTTCCGGTGCGGCATCTGTGCTGTGCAGGATGTTGGCTATCCGTGCCGCCAGAATCTCTGTCTTGCCGGTGCCAGGCCCGGCAATGACCAGTACCGGCCCTTCTATGGTATCCACGGCCAGACGCTGGGCAGTGTTCAGCCGCTGATATGTTGTCTGGAACTGCTGGTTTTTAATCTGCATGGGTGTTTCCTTGGTGACGCTCTTATGATGTTTGCTTATAACTTATGCTGTATACTTTTGTTTTAGTTATACGTTTTCAAATTGGAACGCAGTGTGTTCCGAATTGAGTTGGTGATATTACAAAGTTACTTATTGCACCGGTGGCACAACAATTAAATTCCGTTGTAGGGGTGCTGCTTGCTGCACCCGTGTTAGTAACTTATTGGGCGGAGCAAGCACCGCCCCTACCGTTCATATGCTTAAACACCGGAGCAATAACTAATAGCTATAGCATTCCAACTAAGAAGTCTCAGCCTGAAAACCCATTCACTAAAACATCAATCTACTTTTGGTGGCCCAATCAAGCTGTTCTTCACAAGGGGCGTTTGTCAACTCTGCTGGAACCGTAAGCCCCAGAAAGCCCATTGCCCAGGTCAGCAGTCTGCCTTCATTACCTGACAGGGCAGTATCTATCATGGATACCAGATTATCCCGTTTACTGAGTTTTGCTCCACTTGGTCCGGTTACCAGTGGCAGGTGGCAATAAACCGGCTGTTGCCAGCCCAGCAGGTTGCTGATCAGCACCTGTCTGGGGGTGGAACCCAGCAGGTCATCACCCCTTACCACCTGATTAACTCCGGTCAGGTGGTCATCCACCACAACCGCCAGTTGGTAGGCAAAGTAACCCTCCACCCGTTTTATGATAAAATCACCGCCTTGTTCCAGATCTGCCCGTTGTTTACCGTGCCGCAGATCTGTAAATTCAATCTGTTGTCCGGTTACATTCAGCCGGTAAGCCCTGGCCTGTTTGCCGTCTGTCAGCCCATTGCGGCAGGTGCCAGGGTAGATCAGTTCTTCCCCCGGGTGGGGTGCCGAGGCCAGTCTGGACAGTTCTGTCCGGCTGCATCCGCAGGGGTAGATCAGCCCCTGTTGCTTCAGTTGCTGAAAAGCCTCAATATATGCGGCCTGGTTGCTGCTCTGGCGGGTTATGCTGCCATCATGGTGCAGTGCAAACCGTTCCAGGGTACGCAGAATGTCATCCTCATAGGTCTGCCTGCAACGCTCACGATCCAGATCATCAATCCGTAACAGCCATTGTCCGTTATGCTGCCTGGCCATCAGCCAGCTACCCACGGCTGCCACCAGAGATCCGGTATGCAGCGGCCCGGTGGGGGAGGGGGCAAAACGGCCAACTATGGTTGTGTTGGTTGTGCTATTATCAAAGGGGTTGTTTTTCATAATAAGGTTGATGATGGGAGTTTACCTGTGAGTATCACACTTTACACCGCTGCATGGCTTTATAATCCGGGTCAGAAGCCGCTTGCCAATGCCGGACTGTTGGTTAAAGACGGGCTGGTGCATCAGGTTGGTAAGGCCAGTGAGCTGATCAGCCAGTATGGCCCGTCAACTGCTGATTACCCTGATTGTGTACTGATGCCTGGCTTTGTAAATGCCCATACCCATCTGGAGTTGACAGATTTTCCTATCTGGCAGGCCAGGTTGGGAAACATTCCATCTGGAATGGATTTTACAGGCTGGATCATGGAGGTGATCCGTGTCAAGCAGAATATCAGCCAGGCTGATCTGACCACCTCTATTTTAAATGGTATCAGACAATCCCTTGCGGCGGGGACGGCCCTGGTGGGGGATATTGTCTCGCAGCCTGATCTTTTATCAGCCTTTAGTACCTATAAAGGCAGAATTGGTGGTCGGATATATGCAGAACTGATCGGCCATAGCCACCAGATTTTTCTGCCCCGTCTTGAGGCTGCTGTTTCAGGCTTGGCCACTCTGCCGGATGGTCTTAAACAGGGGCTTTCACCCCATGCACCCTACACCCTTAACCAGGCTGTTCTGCCGGATATTGCCAAGGCAGCATGGTCAAATAAGCTGCCACTTTCCATTCATATTGGGGAATCACCGGCAGAGCTTGAGCTTCTGGCCGCTGGCAGCGGCCCGCTGGCAGAGCAGCTTTATCCGCTGGTGGGTTGGCAGCAGTACCTGCAACCGGACCGTGGAACTGATCCGGTGCAATTTTTTGATCAGGCTGGTCTGTTGGGGGCGGATACCCTGGCAGTGCATTGTGTGCAGCTTACGGAGAAAGGGGCAGCAGTGTTGAAGCAACGTGGGGTTACGGTCTGCCTTTGCCCCCGCAGCAATCAGCAACTGGATGTAGGGGTTGCACCGGTCAGGCTGTTTAAGGAGATGGGGTTGCCCCTCTGCCTGGGGACGGATTCACTGGCCAGTAATGTTTCTTTATCATTATGGGATGAGTGCCGCTTTGCAATGGATTGCTACAATGGAGAGCTTGCACCGGAAGAGCTGTTGCAGATGGCTACAGCGGGTGGTGCAGCCGGTATCCGTATGGCGGGGCAGGCTGGTTCTCTGGAGCCTGGCAAGCTGGCGGCGTTTCAGGTGGTGGAGCTGGCGGGAAGCTGTACCGCAGAGCGGCTGCTGGAGCAGGGGAAGGTGATGGGGGTGGTATGATATGGTCTTTTCACCTTCCCTGCCTGCTATTGATTGTGAATTGATTGCAGACTACGACAGGTTCCAGAACAGCATCTCCAGCATATCTTTAGGGCTTTTGCCAACCTCTGTAACCACAGTTGGTTCAAAACCGCAGTGCATCATGCATTGGGCACAGCGGGGGTCTTTACCAACACCGTAGCTATCCCAGTCAACCTGTTCCATCATTTCCTTAAAACTTGCGTAATAACCATCTGTAATCAGGTAACAGGGGGCCTTCCAGCCCTGGGTGTTGCGGGTGGGGTTGCCCCAGGGGGTGCATTGCAGTTTTTTCTCCCCTTTAAGGAAACGCAGGTACATCGGGGTTGACCAGAAGCGGTGTTTCTTGCTCATTTCGTAAACCTGCTGGAACTTCTTTTCTATCTCAAGCCGTTGCAGGAAAAGACTCTCCTCCTCCACAGCCTCATAGCTGAAACCAGGGGCCGCCAGCAGGCCGTCAATTCCGATCTCCTCCAGTTGGGAGAAGAGCATTTCAATCTCCATCAGATCTGTATCAGTAAAGATTGTGGTGTTGGTACAGACCCTGAAACCACGCTCTTTTGCAGCTTTAATGGCAGAAATGGCGATTTTGAAACAGCCTTTACGTTCCAAAATCCTGTCATGGGTCTCTTCCAGACCATCCAGGTGTATATTAAATGTCAGGTTGGGGTGGGGCTGGATTTTAGACAGAAAATCTTCCAGCAGGATAGCGTTGGTACAGAACATGATATGACGGCCACGTTTCAGCACCTCCTGTACCAGCTCCACAATCTGGGGGTATAGCAGCGGTTCACCGCCGGTTATGGTTACCACCGGTGCCGGACATTCATCCACAGACCGCAGACAGTCTTCCAGCGGCATCATCTGGCGGATTGTGTCGGCATATTCCCTGATTCTGCCGCAGCCGGAACAGGTCAGGTTGCAGAGGTGGGTTGGTTCCAGCATCAGTACCAGAGGGTATTGCTCAACTTTTTTCAGGTTGTTCTTAATGATGTATTTGGTCAGGTCGTAATTCAAACGCCAGGGGAAACGCATTTATCTGTAATCCTTTCGGGTTGTTACTTTCTGATAAAATCCTCAACTGCTGCGGCAATTCCTGCTGCATCAATACCAACACTGCTGCGAAGCTGAGCCTGGGTACCATGTTCTATATACTGATCCGGTATTCCCAGACGCTTGACCTTTACCTGGGTCAGGCCATTGTCCTGTAACAGCTCCAGCACAGCACTGCCAAAACCGCCCTGCAAGACGTTCTCTTCCACGGTAACAATTTTGCCGCAAAGCTGGGCCTGTCCAATGATCAGTTCAGCATCCAGCGGTTTTATAAAACGGGCATTGACCACAGCGGCGTTAATTCCGATTCCTGACAACTGTTCAGCAGCCTCCAGGGATGGGACTACAGTGGAACCGATGGCGATGATGGTCAGGTCAGTGCCTTCCCGCATCAGTTCACCCTTGCCGATTGGCAATGCCTGCAATGTCTGATCCAGGGGAACCCCATAACCGGCACCACGGGGGTAACGCAGGGCCACCGGAGCATTCAGGTCAAGGGCTGTTTTCAGCATGTGTCGCAGCTCGTTTTCATCCTTTGGTGCCATGAAGGTCAGGCCAGGCAGGTGCCGCATAAAGGAAATATCAAAAACGCCATGATGGGTAGGGCCGTCATCACCCACCAGGCCGCTACGGTCCATTGCGATTACCACCGGCAGTTTTTGCAGGCAGACATCATGGAAAACCTGATCATAGGCTCGCTGCATAAAGGATGAGTAGATTGCTGCAACCGGCTTGAGGCCATCGGCAGCCAGACCAGCGGCAAAACAGATGCCATGCTGTTCTGCAATCCCAACATCAAAGAAACGTTCTGGCAGGGCATTGGCAAAGTGATTCAGGCCGGTACCATCCGGCATGGCTGCGGTAATGGCAACTACTCTTGAATCCTGTTGCCCAAGTTCCACCAGTGTACGGCCAAAGACCTCGGTATAGGAAAGGGGGGCTGTCCTGGCAGGGGCCTTGCCGGTGGATATATCAAAGGCAGATACACCGTGGAATTTATCCGGTGTTTCCTCTGCCGGACTGTAGCCTTTGCCCTTGGTGGTCATGACATGCAGCAGCAGTGGTCCGTTGAATTCTCTGGCATTGTTGAAAAATTCAATCAGGCTGGGCAGATTGTGACCATCAATAGGGCCGATGTAATCAAAACCCAACGCCTCAAACAGGGCACCAGGGGTCAGAAAGCCTTTCAGTGAGTTTTCTGCCCGACGTGCAAATTTGAGTATATCCTTGCCAAAAGCGGGGCTGTTGTTGAGCAGATCCTTCACCTTATGCTTGAGTTCCCTGAAATGACGGGCTGTCATCTTGCGGGAGACAAAGGTGGAAAAAGCCCCCACGTTTTTAGAGATGGACATCTCATTATCATTCAGAACAACAATCAGATTCTTTTTCAGGTGTCCGGCCTGGTTAAGTCCTTCAAAGGAGATACCGCCGGTCAGGGAGCCATCGCCGATCACGGCAATTACCCTGTTATTTTTATGATCCAGGCTGTCGGCCACTGCCATGCCAAGTCCGGCCGAGATGGATGTGGAGGCATGGCCCACGCCAAAGGCATCATGAACAGACTCACTCCGCTTTGGAAAGCCGGAGATCCCTTTGTACTGACGTTGGGTATGGAACTGTTCCCGCCTGCCGGTCAGAATCTTGTGGGTATATGCCTGATGGCCAACATCCCAGACAATCTTGTCATCTGGTGTGGAGAAGCAGTAATGCAGGGCAATGGTCAGCTCCACTGCACCCAGGTTGGAGCCAAGATGACCGCCAGTTTCTGAGACGGTTGACAGCAGAAACTCCCGCACCTCTTCCGCCAGTTGGGGCAGTTGTTCCACAGAAAGATTCTTCAGCGGTATCAGCGGTTCTCTGCCGGTCAGTCTGGCAAGGGCTTCATTGGCATAGGCAGCCAGCAGGATGGGAGTGTAGGGCAGACGTACCTTTGGGGCAGACAGTCCGGTCAGTTGCTCCAGTATGCCGAAGATCTGTTGCAGGGTCAGATCCTGGTTGCCAAGGATATATTTGCGGCCGATCTGTCCTTTTTCAGCCGCCAGGATATGTCCTCTGGCACAGTCTTCCACAGCAATCAGGTTTAATCCGGTGTTAAGATAGGCAGGCATTTTCCGATTCAGAAAATCAACAATAATTTTACCGGTGGGGGTTGGTTTAATATCAAAAGGCCCCACCGGGGTTGAGGGGTTGACTATAACCAGCCCAAGTCCCTTGTCAATGAATTTCTCAGCTTCCCGTTCTGCCAGAAACTTGCTCTTTTTGTAATCTCCCACCATATCGGCCAGTGTGACCGGAGTATCTTCTGTGCCTGGCCTGCCATCCCCCTGGTTGCCAAGGGTGCCGACGCTGCTCGTGTAGACCACACGCTGCACACCAGCGGCCTGTGCTGCCGCCAGTATGGTGGCGGTACCATTAACATTGGCATGGTACATCTGTTCAGGCTGTCTGCACCAGAGCCGGTAGTCTGCTGCTGCATGGAAAAGCCAGTTACAGCCTTCCATCTGGCTGGTCAGTTGCTGTTGATTATGCAGGTCTCCACGGACAATCTCCAGCTCCAGCCCTTGCAGGTTGTCGGTGTTGGAACCTTCCCTGACCAGGGCCTTAACCTGATGTCCATCCTGCAACAGTTCTCTGACTATGCTGGCACCAAGAAAGCCTGTGGCACCGGTTACAAAGGTCTGCATTTGCGGTTTTTACTCCATCTTTCAAAAGGGTAAAGCCCCGCTGTCATGCAGGGCTTTGTCAGTAATTACAATTCCATATCAAAGCGTCTTCTTCGTTGACTCGTTATCGGCTCCTCAACGTACTGCCTGTACGCCTTCGTCGCCGATCTCCTCGCCGCCTGGAATCCATCTTTGATCTGAAATTAGAAAACTCTCCAACCGAAAGAGTATTTCCCCTCCCCGGCTTTATCAACCACGGGTCAGGCTGTCAAACGGCCATATCTCCCAAGGGCCATCAATGGGAACATATTACGATAGGCATGGTACTTGATCATAAAATACTTGGGGAAACCTGTGCCTGTGAAGGCATCTTCATCCCAACTGCCATCATCATTCTGAGAACTTAGCAGATACTGGACTCCACGCTCTACTTCCTGACAGTTGGTTTCATCGCCTGCCATAAGTGCCATCAGTGCCCAGGCGGTCTGGGATGCCGTGCTGGGGCCACAACCCATCAGGGAGCGGTCGCAGTATGAATCGCAGACCTCGCCCCAGCCACCATCAGGGTTCTGCACAGATTTAATCCAGTTGGTGGCCTTTTTGATGTAATGCTGTGACATGTCTTCGCCAATGGACTCAAGGCCAACCAACACATACCAGGTGCCGTAGATGTAGTTGACACCCCAGCGGCCAAACCAGCAACCTTCCGGCTCCTGCTCCCTACGTAGAAACTCTATGGCTGTAATTGCCCGGAAGTGGTTCTTTTTATAGCCAAAGTATCCCATCATTTCCAGCATCCGGCCTGTCAGATCGGCGGTTGGCGGGTCAATCAACGCCTCAAGATCTGCAAAGGGGATCTTGTTAAGGAAATGCTTGGTGTTGTCCTTGTCAAAGGCGGCCCAGCCACCATTGGCACTCTGCATCCCCAGGCACCAATCAAGGCCGCGGCGGATGGCTTCATCCCTGGATTTGGTGTTTTCAACCTGTACGTTTCTGATACCGATCATCACCGCAGCAGAGTCATCCACATCGGGATACCAGGTGTTTGTAAACTCAAATGACCAGCCGCTTGGCTCCAGTTCGGGGGATTTGATCTTCCAGTCACCCCTGATACGGCTTTCCTGATTAAGCAGCCACTGGGCGGCATTGATCATGGAGGGGTGATCGTCAGCTACCCCTGCTTCCTGCATGGCCATCAGGGTCAGTGCCGTATCCCAGACAGGCGAGATGCAGGATTGAAGCATCATGGCATCATCATTTGCAATACAGAAATCCTCCATCGCCTTCAGCCCCTTGGCCATTACCGGATGATCATTGGCATAACCAAGGCAGTGCAGTGCCATGATGGAGTTCTGCATGGCTGGTTGAATACCGCCCCAGTCACCGGTCTCTTCCTGATGTTCCAGAATCCACTCTTCAGCCATTTTTGTGGCGGTTTTTCTAAGGAACCGCACCGGATTTGCCTCATAAATCTTTAGTATATGATCCAGCCCGATGAAGAAGTTTTTAAGGGTAACGATCCCCTCTTCTCTGCTGAAGCTGTAGTCTGACGGATGTAGTGGCCTGACATACAGTTCCTGCACCCTGGCGGATTCCGGGATCGGACGTACCGGGCGGTCTGCCATGATTACCGAAAGCGGTACAATGGTGGATCTGGCCCAGCTTGCAAATTCGTAGATGTTAAGCCAGGCCCAATCCGGCAGCAGCATCAGTTCAACCGGCATGGAAGGTACGCCACGCCATGAGAACTCACCGAACTGTGCCAGAAATATCCTTGTAAAAATGCGGGTTTTAATGATGCCGCCATTGTCCAGAATCCATTTTCTGGCTTTTATCATGGCCGGATGATCAGCAGAGAAGCCAGCCAGTTTCAGTGCAAAATAAGACTCCACACTGGCGGATATTTCCCCCGGGCCGTTATACCAGACGGACCAGTACCCTTCTTCTTTCTGCTCTCGCAGCAGGTAATTTGCCAGTTTGCGTTCCCTCTCCTTATCAACATTGCCAAGGAAATGGAACAGCATGATATATTCAGCGGTAATGGTTACGTTGGATTCCAGCTCTGCCCACCAGTAGCCATCAGGCAACTGCTCACGAAAGAAAAAATCCCGCGTCCGTTCAATCGCCTGTTTTAACGGGCATTCTGCACTGCCCTGTAGCTCTTTCCAGTTGCTGACAGGAAGCTGGTGTCCATTGGCCTGGTCTTTAGTGACAGGCTCTTTATCTTTAACAGCAGGTTTACCGGCTGGTTTTTTGAAGGATGTTAAGGACTGGGAAATTGGCTGGTTATAGGTTCTTACAGTCAATTATTGTTCTCCTTTTATAAAATTTTCTTTATAGAATTAACATATATGTATCTTTTAAAGTATACTCTGTCAACAGAGCCATGGTTACGCAACCTGATTTTACCCTGTGTTATCATGCAATTATGTGTCACAATTAATATGTATGTTGTTTTGCAGATGTACTGCCCGCTGCCCCCTGTTGACAGAATATCTTGCGGGTGGGCAGGCACCGTCTCTACATTGTAAAACACACCAGATTTTTATATAGAAAGGCTGACAAGGTTAAATTTATGCTGACAGGAAAACAGAAACGTTATCTGCGTGGTTTGGGGCATGATCTGAAGCCGGTGGTGATGATCGGCAAGCATGAGCTGGAAGAGGGCGTGATTAAAGAGACTGACCTGGCCCTGGCCAGCCATGAGCTGATTAAGGTTAAGCTGCAGGAGAACTGTATGGTTGACAGGCATGATGCAGCACAGGAGCTGGCCGAGGCCACCGGTTCTGAAGTTGCCCAGGTGCTGGGCAAGACCTTTCTGCTTTACAGGCCGGCAAAGGAGCCGGTGATCAGTCTGCCTGCTGCTGCGTAAACCTGTGTTGCCTTGTCCAGTATAGTCCCCAAACATATCCTGCATGTTGATCTGACCCGAGCGGTCTGTCGGCAGGAACTGCTGCCGTCGGAGCTGTTGGAAAACCGCCTTGGCGGGCGTGGACTGGCAACCAGCTTGATCTCCGATTATGCCGGTGTTGATCCCCTGGCTGCCGATATGCCGCTGATCTTCAGCATCGGCCCACTTTGCGGCAGCGGAGTACCGATGTCCAGCCGTACCGTGCTTACCTCCCGTTCACCCCAAACCGGCACCATTTTCAGCAGTTCCAGTGGTGGCCCCTTTGGCCTCTACCTGGCAGCAGCAGAGCTTGCTGTCATCAGGATCAGCGGTAAATCAGACAGACCATTATTGCTGGAGATAGATCAGCAGGGGGCCAGGTTGCTGCCGGCTGACAAGCTGTGGGGTAAAGGTTGTCTTGATACGCTGGCTGAACTGCCTGGTATTGCCGCTGTAATCGGCCCGACGGGTGAGCAGGTACTGCCCAATGCAACGGTGGAGACCAGCCAGGGTGAATCCTTCGGCAGGGGCGGACTGGGGTCAGTCATGGGCAGCAAGGGGCTGAAAGGGATACTGCTGCGTCTCTCTCCTGCCCGGCGGGAGATTGCAGACCCCGCAGCCTTTGATAAGGCGATGGAAGACCTGCTGCGGCTTTTCCGTGCCTCCCCTTTTTTACTGGGGCCGTTGGGGATTCACCGGCATGGTACCGCTGCACTGGTGGATCTTCTCAAGAGCCGTGGCATGTTACCTGGAAGTAGCTTCCAGTCTTTTCAGGGGGATGAAACCAGCTTTAACGCCCATGCCTGCCGGACGGCCTATACTACCAGTCCTGGCGGCTGCCATGATTGTCTGGTGGCCTGCAAGCGGGTGTTGCCCGATGGTTCCTGGCTGCCGGACTATGACCAGTTGGCAGGCTTTGCCGGTCTGGGTGGAGTTGAAGAGCTGGACAAGATAGTTGAATTTTGCCTGCAATGCCGCAATCAGGGTTGTGATCCGATCTCCTTTGCAGCCCGTTTATCGGTGGAGCAGCCGCAGATGGTGAAGGGGCTGGAGCTGACCCCCTATGATCCCCGTGCTTCAACAGGGCTGGCTTTGTCAATTGCCACCTCTACCCATGCTGGCAGTCATCTGACCGCCTGGCCCATAGCCTCGGAAATACTGCGTAAGCCATTGCCAACTGATCGTTTCAGTTTTGATGGCAAGGCCAGGGTGATTGCCATGTTTGAAGATGTCGCTGCAACGGTGGATTCATTGGCACTCTGCCGCTTTGCCTCATCAGCCGTTGAACTGGAGGAGTTGGCAGCACTGCTGGCAGCAGTTACCGGCAATGGCTACACTGCGGCAGACCTGGCAGCAATTGGCCGGAAAACCGTTCTGCTTGAGCGGGATTTCAACCACAAATCAGGCTTTATAGATGCTGATGATCAACTGCCTGAGCTGTTCTTCAGCCAGTCAGCCAACGGACTGCCACCAATTGATAAAGTACGCTTTGAGCAGGAGCTGGCAGCCTATCACAGCATCAGGATGCAGCAGTGCCAGTAGACAGGTGCAAACCAGGGCAGGCTAACCGTTCCATTGGTCAACATGGCGAGCAGCTTGCAGCGGAATATCTGACAGGGCAGGGCTACAGCATACTGGAGCGGAACTTTTGCAGCCGTGTTGGTGAGGTTGATATTATAGCCAGGGACAGGCAGGGGACAGTGGCTTTTGTGGAGGTTAAAACCCGTCGCAGCCTGTCCTATGGCGTGCCGCAGCTTGCGGTAACAGGTCAGAAGCAGCACCAGATCATCAAGGCAGCTTTAAGCTGGTTATCAAGTAACAAATTGCATGACAGTCCGGCCAGGTTTGATGTAATTGCTATACTGTTGCAAGGCAGCGGAAAGCCGCAGGTGGAACATATTGTGAATGCCTTTGATCTGGCATGAATATACGACACTTTTGTTCTGCCAAAACCCAAATAGAAACATTTTGGAAACAGGAAGGTTGCTATGGAAGCACTATCAATAAACGCCAGCAAAGTACGGCAGCATCTGGTTGATTTTATCAGGCTGGAGGTTGCCAGAACCGGCCTTACCAAGGTTGTTCTGGGGCTTTCCGGTGGTATTGATTCCGCCCTGGTCTGCCATCTGGCAGCAGAGGCGATGGGAGCGGATAACGTCCATGCCATCTGCCTGCCTTATAAAAGCAGTAACCCTGATTCTGAAACCCATGCCAGACAGGTGGCAGCAGACTGCGGGGTTAAGTTTGAGGTGATCTCCATCACGCCAATGGTGGATGCCTATTTCAGCAATCTGCCAGAGGCGGATATGCTGCGGCGGGGTAACTATATGTCCCGTACCAGAATGGCAGTGCTGTTTGACCATTCAGCACTGTATAATGCCCTGGTGCTTGGTACCAGCAACAAGACAGAGCTGCTTTTGGGGTACTGTACCATCTACGGTGATCTGGCTGCTGCCATTAACCCGATTGGCGAGCTGTACAAGACCCAGGTCTGGCAGCTTTCACGGGAGCTTGGTGTTGCCAGAGAGGTGATTGAGAAGGTCCCTTCCGGTGATCTGTGGGAGGGGCAAAGCGATGAAGAAGAGCTTGGCCTGAGCTATGCAGAGGTTGACCGGCTGCTGGTCCGTATGGTGGATCAGAAACAGGGTAGAGAGCAGTTAGTGGCTGCCGGATTCAGCCCGCAATATATAGATGATGTTTGCAGCAGGATAGAACGCTACAGCTTCAAACGCAGGTTGCCTCTGATCGCCAGCCTGCAATCTCTCCAAACAACTTACCATCCTCCAGCCTCTCCACTCTGACCATAACTTCCTGATTTTTCATGCTTTCTGGTGCAGGATAGATAACATCCAGATAATTGCGGGAAAGACCGCTTAAATGACCATCGGGCATTACCTGCTGACCCAGAACCGGCAGGGGCTGACCAACAACACCATCTCTGAACTGTTGCAGTTTGGCTGCTGCCAACTGCCTTAACTGCTCGGCCCGTGCCTTGATTATTGCTGGTTTCAGGTGGCCTGGCATGGTGGCAGCTTTTGTGCCTGGCCGGATGGAGTAGGGGAAGATATGCAGATCAGCCAGTGGTAGCTGGTTGATGAAGCGGCAGGTCTCCTCAAACTCAGCCTCATTTTCATCGGGAAAGCCCACTATCAGATCAGCGGCTATGAAGGCATCGGGCAACAGCTTAATGGCGGCTTCTATCCTGCTGCGGTAAAAGCTCGTGTCGTAATTGCGACCCATCCGCCTTAAAACCGTGTCTGACCCGCTTTGCAGCGGGATATGCAGGTGCTGGCAGAGCCGTGTTGAACTGACGAACAGCTCCAGCAACTGATCGGTCAGCTCCCTTGGTTCAATGGAACCCAGCCGCAGCCTCGGCAAAAGGTTCTGCTGCTCGATTGCCTCAACAAGGCTGGTCAGGCTGGCTGGCTGTGGCAGATCAAGGCCGTATTCCCCCAGGTGGATGCCGGTCAGCACCACCTCTTTATACCCCTTTTGTACCAGTTCTGCTATTGACCGAAGAATTTCGCCCTGCTCAACAGACCTGCTTGGCCCCCTTGCAAAGGGGACAATACAGTAGCTGCATCTGCTGTTACAGCCGTTTTGTACCTGTAAAAAAGCACGGGTATGCTCGCTGAAGCTGGTCAGTTGCAAGGCTCCTGCTGTTTTCAGCTCGGTCAGGTTGCTGATGCTGTTGCGGCCACCCTCCAGATGCTGAATCAGTTCCTGCTTTTCCTCATTTCCCAGAACCTGGTCAAGCTCCGGCAGTTTTTCAACATCCTGGGGGGCAACCTGGGCGTAGCAGCCGGTGGCAACCACTTTGGCCTTTGGGTTGGCACGTCTGGCACGCCGGATTAAACGCCGTGATTCAGCATCACTTCTGGCGGTTACAGTGCAACTGTTAATCAGGTACAGATCAGCCTGCTGGTTGAACTGTACCTGCTGCCAGCCGGCATCCTTCAGCTTCTGTACCATCTCGGCTGATTCAAACTGGTTTACCTTGCAGCCCAGGGTGGCTATGGCAAAGGTTTTGCCTTTATACGTCACATTCATCACAGTTACAGTGCCACCGGTGTCAGTTCTACCCTGCTGGCAGTATCCTTGCTGTCCTTGGGAGGTGCGTTGATGGTACCCCGATTAAGAAAGACCCGCTCTGACTCAAGCCTGCCAGGTTCAGTCAGGTATTGCCTTACAACACTGGCACGTGTTGCAGCTAACTGTTGCAGGTCTTTTGGTTCCACAACGGTGTTGGCAATGATCAGCTTTGTCATCTCATCATCCGGCAGATCTTTCACCAGGCCCACCATGTTGCGTGGTTTGGGGAACTGGGCTTTCTGGTAAACCTTTTTCAGATATTCGGAATGTTCCTGTGGCTCAATACTGATCTGGTCTATACTGATTTCACCCTTGCCCCGTTGCTGCTTTGCGGTTACCAGCAGCTTCTCCTGCTTCATTTTTTGCAGCAGCAGTTCATGTCTGTAGCCTTCGGGATCATTCTTCTCATCGATAAAGCCGGAAACCTCGACATTCAGCCCAGGCCTCTGACTTAACCCTTTCAGCAGAGTATCCAGCTTATGACGGCTTTCTGGTGTCAGACTGGCAGAACCGGCAGCAAAGCTGATCTGGCTTATATCTTCGCTGGATCCAAAGACGGAGGATAACAGGGCAAATGGAGATGAAACTGCCTTGACAAACAGGTTGGTGACCACCTGCCAGACCACGCCCCAGATTTTGAATTCGGGATCATCGGTTCTGCCGGAAACCGGCAGGTCAAGGTTGATCTGCCCGTTTTTGTCTTTAAGCAGTGCAATTCCCAGTTTAACCGGCAGCTTGGTGGCCTTGTCACTGGGTACTGACTTGCCAAATGTAAACTGATCCAGCAGGATTTTGTTCTCCGCCTTCAACTGTTTGTCTTCAATATGATATTTCAGGTCAAGATAGAGCTTGCCGCGGTCAATCAGATAACCAAGATAAGTGCCGGAATAGGGTGAGGCAGGGGAAAGCTCTATATCTCGGAATGAAATGCTGAGATCAACAAACAGGTCATCCTGTAGCGGGTTGATCTGGCCGCTGATCAGAAGCGGTGAATGGTTCTCCAGATTACCACGCAGATCAACCGCTGCCCTTGTATTCAGCTCCGATGACAGGCCACTGATCCTTCCGCCCACACGGTAAAAGGTGGTGCTGAATGCCCGTGGCAGGTTGGCATCGCTGAAAAGAATAGTGCCATCCTGCACAGTAACTGTATTAACCTTAATCAGTGGCTTGGTGCTGGCAGCATCTGGCTGGTTCTTTGCTGATTCATCGGCCTTGTCCACTTTTATCTGCTTTGCCTCGGCCTGTTTAGCTGTACTGTTTGTTCCTGTTTCTGTATCCGCTACAGCCTCTGGTTGTTCTACCAGGTTTTGCAGATTCATGGTGCCATCTTTACGGATCGCAATCCGTGAAAAGACGTTATTCAGGGCTATTTCATTAATGTTCAGCCTGAGCGGTTCCAGGTTGCCGCTGATCTGATCCAGTTGCAGGCTCTCCCATTTCAGCAGGTCTTCTTCCTGTACAGCATCCAGCATATGCAGGTTACGCAGACCGCTACTGCCACTGAAGCTGCCCACAAGTTTGTTTTCCCTGTTCATTGCCAGCTTCAGTTTAAGGTTGCTGTCCAGTCTGCCCCGCAGCAGCACAATTTTGATATTTTCCGGCAGATAACCAGCCATGCTTTCCAGTGGCAGACGGGCCAGGTTAGTGGTGCCATCAAAGCTGAAAGGCTGTGGTGTGAGCTGTCCATTTAAATTGATTTTACCCCGCTGGTTAAGTCTGCTGTCAAACCTGATCGGCATGGTGGAAAGCTCTGGCCCGGTCAGATTGCCGGTTTCCAGCCTGGTTCTGGTCAGGTGCAGGTTAACAGGTGTTTTAAGGCTGTTGTCTGTAAAGTCTGTGTCCAGGTTGTTGATGACAATGTTTTTGAGCAGCCAGGTAAAGGGCTTGCCAACTGTTTTCATGCTGGCGGTCTCAACCTTTTTTGTTGCCTTTACCGCAGATCCGGTTTTACTGGCTGTAGTTTTGGTTGCTTCCTTTGAGGGTTGTGCTTCTGCCTTAGCTACTTCGCTCTGTCTGATTAAGCTGGCAATGGAGATTTTGCCATCAGATGTCCTGGATATTTTGATACTGCCGCCATCCAGACTGGCCTTGTCCAGCTCCAGTCGGTTGTCCTTCTGAAAATAGCGGATGTTTTCAAGGCTGAACTGCTTGATGCTGGCCCTCTCTGCCTGAGCATAATCAGCATTGGCATTGTTAAGTTGCAGCCGTGCCTGTTCCAGTCTGGCACCATCGGCATCAGACCAGTGACCTTTGCCTTGCAGGGCAAGCTCGCCCTTAACTGGTGAAGTTAAAAACCCCTGAAGATAGGGCCAGCCCTTTTGCAGCTTCAGACCGCTCAGTTTAAAATCACTGCTGATGTCAACTGGTGCTATTGCAGCGGTGCCGCTGGCAGTAAAATTCTCACCGGCATCACCATTAAAGGCAAGCTGATACGCACTCTGGCTGCCTGGCTTTGTGGAAAAACCGGTCAACTTCAGGTTGATTTCCTTTAAAACGGTCTTAAACCCGGAGGCAGGCTGCTGGTCTTTAAAACTGACAGTGCCGTTGTTAAGCTGTATCTCATCAACCAGCAGTTGCAGGCTGTTTCCAGTCTGCTTGCTCTGCTTGGCTGTTTTGCTGTTTTTGGGTGCATGATCTTGTTTTGGCTGGCCGGCAAACAGTTGTTGCAGATTAAATTGCCCGGCCTTGTTACGGGAGATGTTCAGTTCAGGGTCATCCAGCGTTATGGTCTTGAACTTTATGTGCTGACTTAGCAACTCGGCATTATCTGCAACCAGTGCCAGGCGTTTGAAGGCTGCCAGAGGTGTTTGGGTATGCTCGGTTAAATTCAGATTATCCAGCCTGGTCAGGCCGTTTATGGTCAGTTCCGGCTGCTGGTTCTGGTGAACTTTATAAAGCAGTTGCATATCAAGGGTAAGTTTGCCGCTGTTAAGCTTAATCGGCAACCGAGCGGGCAGATAGGCCATATACTGGGGCAGCTCAAGCTGATCCAGCTTTATGTTCAGGGCTGTCTCCATTGATTCATGCAGCGGTCTGGTCTGGCCGCTGAAACTGATCGGTGCATCGTTAAGCAGGGCAGAAAAACTGGGGTCTGTATAATTTTTAGTCAGATGGGGGATGGTGCTGATGAACGGAATTGAAAGCTGAATATTATCAAGCTGGTGGGTTTTACCACCAGCCACTGCCAGATCCTGAAACTCTATATTACTGTTTGTAAGACTTATGTTGTTGATGGAAAAACGGGGCATCCCGCTGTCTTTTTCCTGTTTTGGCTGAGCCTTCAGATGCTCCTGAATATCGGAAAAATTATAATGATGGTCCTTGGTGCGAACCAGCTTTAACTGTAGCTTGTCAAGGGAAAGCTCATCGGCCACCGGTGCAAATCGAAAGAGACTGGCTGTGGAGAGTGAGAGGCGTAACTGCCTAAAGCTTACAAATTGGCTGTTGCCATCCTGCTCATACATAACAAAATTGTGTGCATTCAGGGTCAGTCCAAATGGGTTAAAGCTGACCGATTCCAGCGTGGCCTTACGTCCCAGGGCTTTACTGATCTGTTTTTCAGCCACACCTTTTATAATGCCGGGCATGGCAAAAACAGAAAACATAATCAGTATGGCAAATATAGCTGTCGAAAAGATCAGAATCCGCTTTTTGTACTGTTTAAACCAGGTTAAGATACTTTTTAGCATCTGTCAGACGCTCCTTTTCAGCATAAAGTTACAATGTGATATATACATGCATCTGCTCTTAAAGCCTACCCATAGATGTTATCTTGAATAAAAGTTGCATTTACGTATACTACCGTAAATCTCAAATAAAAGGAGCAGATAAAAATGATCAGCAAAGCAATGTCCGAAGCACTAAACAAGCATATGAACTTTGAACTCTACTCAGCCCATATCTACCTGTCTATGTGTTCTGTGGCTAATGAAATGGGGCTTAAGGGAGCTGCAAACTGGTTCATGGCCCAGTATGATGAAGAGATCATCCACTTCCGCAAATTCTTTAACTATCTGGTGGATCAGGGGATCAATATCTCTCTGACAGCCAGCAAGGCAGTGCCAAACAAGTACAAGTCTCTGCTGGATATGTTTGAAAAGACCCTGGCCCATGAGCAGGTGGTTACCAGGGGAATTAATGAGCTGATGGAGCATGCAGTACAGGAAAAGGACCATGCCACCCAGATCTTTTTGCAGTGGTTTGTAACCGAGCAGATTGAAGAAGAAAACAATGACCGTGATATTATTGCCAAGCTGAAACTGGTTGGTGATAAGGGACATGGCCTGTTAATGATTGATAATGAGCTGGGTAGCCGCATCTTTACCCCACCTGCCAGCGGTACGGCCCCTTTTACTATCTCCTGAGTGTGGAATTAAAATTGTAACTTTAATTCCATTATTTGTTGTTAATTCTTGCGACAAGCTATTCTGCTGATGTAATTTGAAAACGCTTTGCTATTGGCAAGCGTGGTGGCAAATACTATAAATACCAAGGAGAGACGCATGAAGAAGAGTGGCAAGTTAATGATTGCAGCGATGCTGGCTATGGCACTGCCATCTGCTGCAATGGCCTCAGATGTTGATCTACAGGCCCGCCTGGACAAGCTGACCAGGCAGATGGAAGACCTGAAGGGGCAGGTGCAGCGGATTGAGGATAAATCCCTCGGCAGGTGGCTGGAAATTGGTGGCAGCTACCAGTTCAGAATTGACAGTCTGCATGGCAAGACCGCTGCTTATACCGATGCAATGGGTACCTTTGGTAATATGGCAAACTTCATGATTACCAATGCAGGCAACCCAGGTTTTCCCGCAACTGGTTTTGATGCGATGATGCAGGTGCAGGGGCTGCAAAACGCCATGGTTTCAGCCAGAAACCAGACTGCTGCCCAAAACTTCTTGTCAACCTATGGGCCTGGCATAAACAACATGATTCAGGCACCTGGAGTTGCCGCAGTTACGCAAGCATACAAGCCTAAAAATGAAACAATCTATACAAACAAACTTAATCTTGATCTGAAAGCCAAGGCCACCCAGAATGTAACCGTAAACGTTCGTCTGGGAATGTACAAGGTTTTCGGATCTCAGGATGATTCTGCTATTAGTGGCAATGCCTTTTTTGCTGACCGTACCGGTGTGTTTGACGGTGTACTCGGTCATACACCATCCAGCAGCTTTCTGAATGTTGACCGTGCCTATGCCACCTGGAGCGAAATCCTGGATGAGCCGATCTGGTTCTCGGTTGGTCGTCGTCCTTCTACTGATGGGGCACCAACCAACCTGAAAAACAACACTGCCCGTCCTGGTGTTGGCGGTACTCCGGCTCTGCTTGTAAACTATGCTTTTGATGGTATGACCCTGGGTTATGCCCCTGATATTGATTTTCTGCCAGGCTTCTACGCCAAGGTCTGCTATGGCCGTGGTTTTGATTCCGGCTACCGTTCTACACCAACCAACAGCCTGAAGGATACTGACATGCTGGGCGTGGCAATCGTTCCGGTAGATACTGATCCGCTGAGGGTCTGGTTGCAGTGGAACCGCGGTTTCAACATTTTTGACTTCCCTGTCATGAAAAACACCGCCTTTGGTGATACTGCACCTTCCAGCAATCTTGGTTCCATTGACTGGTACGGCATTGGTGCCATGTCAACCCTCAAGAACGTTGGCCCTGGTAACCTGAACTTCTTTGTTGATGGTGCTGTCAGTGTTACCCATCCCAACCAGTCGGTTTCTGGTCAGGCCATGTTCCAGGGGCTTTTGACCGGCACACCGTTCAGCCCGGAGGCTCCCTCCACCAAAACCGGTTACGCTGTCTTTGCTGGTCTGCGTTATGATCTGCCAAGCAAGACCATGCTTGGTTTTGAGTACAACTGGGGTTCCAAAAACTGGATTACCTTTGCACCGGCTGCCGATGATATGTGGACAAGCAAGGTTGGTACCCGTGGCCATGTTTTTGAGCCATACATTATCCAGGAGCTTAACCTGAAGCCGATCTCTTCATTCTTTGCAAAAACCTTCTTCAAGCTGGGCTATCAGTACTATGACTTCCAGTACACCGGCAGCAACAACTGGGTTGGTGCACCGGTCAAGATCAGCAGCATCAACCAGAATACAATGCTGCTGCAGACACCTGTAAAGAGTGCCCATGATATTTATGGTACTTTTGAGGTGCATTTCTAACAGCAAACCTGTATTATCTTTATGTTCAAGCAGGGCAGAGGCGGTAAGTCTCTGCCCTTTTTGTTATATTCGGCTGGTGGGGGTACAGTATGCGGCTTAACTGGGATAATGTAAAAACTGTGTTGCTGGATATGGATGGAACACTGCTTGACAGGCATTTTGATGACCATTTCTGGCTGGAGTTTATGCCTCAGAAATGGGCTGCCAGAGAGCTGGTTACAATTACAACAGCAAAGGAACAGTTGCACAGTCTGTACCGTTCCCAGGAATGCACCCTTAACTGGACAGACCTGGATTACTGGTCAGACAGGCTGAATATGGATATTCCCAGGTTAAAGCTGGAGCTGGAGCATCTGATAGCGGTGCATCCTGGTGTGGAGGAGTTTCTTGGGTTTTGCAGGAAACTTGGCAAACGGATTTATCTGGTGACCAATGCCCACGGTAAGACCGTGGATATTAAGATGCAGAAAACCGGAATAAGCCAGCATTTTGACGGGATTATCACAGCACATCAGGTTGGCCTGCCCAAGGAGGATGACAACTTCTGGCATAGGCTGCAACAGTTTGTGCAGTATGATCCTGAAACTACTATGTTGGGGGAAGATAGTGAGACCAATCTTCAGACTGCTGCTAATTACGGTATCAGACATCTGTACTATGTCAGCCATTACAGCTCAAGCTGCGTACCTGTAAAATCAACCAGATTTGAAACAATAGACTATTTTACACGGCTGCTGCCATGAGTGGGATCAGTACAAACAAGAAAAGCCCCAGTTTATGGGGCTTTAGGGTACGTATGATAACGTATGAGATTGTTGAGTGGTGCGGGTAGCCGGACTCGAACCGGCACAGCGTTACCGCCGAGAGATTTTAAATCTCTTGTGTCTACCTGTTCCACCATACCCGCAGAAAAGACCTGAATACATAACATGGTTTTTTGATGCTGTCTACCTGGATTGTTACCAAGTCTCTGTTCCATAGCGGATAACCGTGTTATTATTATACTTCATGACAAACTGTATACAAAAGCCTTGCATTTTCATGTACTGGTGTTTAGTATGCACAGCAAATTGGTTCATATATAGCCTCTTTATATATTAAGGTCGCCAGATTAACAAAGGAGGGATGATATGCATTATTCCTGCAGATCAAATTGGCGGGGGCCACCAATATAGCAAAACAGGGTTATTCTGATGTTATGAACAACCTGAAAACCTGCAATTTATTGTAAACCGTTAGCATCACCACTACATTTTGAAAAGGAAGGGAGTTTATGGAATTTCTGAGTACATCCATCGGCAGAAAGATCGTGATGGCAGTAACAGGTCTGTGCATGGGTCTGTTTGCTGTTGTCCATCTTATCGGCAACAGTACAGTGTATGCTGGCCCCGCAGGGCTTAATGCATATGCAGAGCACCTTCACAGCTTGCCACTACCAATCATCATGATCTTCAGGGCAGCTATGTTGGCATTTTTTATTGTTCATGTGGTTTATGGCATTCAGTTGACCATTGAAAATCGCTATGGTCGTCCATCTGACTATGCTGTCAAGGCTACTCGCAAAACCACCTTTGCAAGTGAAAACATGATCTGGACTGGTCTTATTCTGTTTGCTTTTATTGTTTATCATCTGCTTCATTTCACATTCAGGGTTACTCCGGGTCTTACTCTGACCAACACTGCATCAGGTCAGTTTGATGTCTTTGCCATGGTGGCATCAAGCTTTACAACTTTTGGTGGTGCCGGTCTGTATGTTGTTGCTATGGTGGTGTTGTTCCTGCACCTTTACCACGGCATCCAGAGCCTGTTCCAGACCTTTGGTCTGGCTAATGACAGGACTCTGCCAACCATTACCAAAGCTGGTGCTGTGGTTGCGTTGGTGCTGTTCTTCGGTTTTATTGCTATTCCTATGTCCATGCTGCTTGGCATTATAAAAGGTTAAGGGGGTACACGTGATACTCGATGGTAAATGTCCAACCGGACCAATTCAGGAGAGCTGGAATAAGCACTGCTTTGATCTGAAGCTGGTGAACCCTTCCAACAAACGTAAGTATACAGTAATTATGGTTGGTACCGGACTTGCTGGTGGTGCCGGTGCTGCTTCTCTGGCAGAGCTTGGCTATAATGTCATGGCTTTTTGTTACCAGGATTCCCCACGCCGTGCCCACTCCATTGCTGCACAGGGTGGTATCAACGCTGCTAAAGCCTATCCAAATGATGGTGACTCCATCTACCGTCTGTTCTATGACACCATCAAGGGTGGTGACTTCCGTGCCCGTGAGGCCGATGTCTGGCGTCTGGCACAGGTTTCCAACAACATTATTGACCAGTGTGTGGCTCAGGGTGTTCCCTTTGCCCGTGACTACGCCGGCTATCTGGACAACCGTTCCTTTGGTGGTGCCCAGGTTTCCCGTACATTCTATGCCCGTGGCCAGACTGGCCAGCAGCTTCTGCTGGGTGCCTACTCTGCCCTGTCCCGTCAGATTAAGGCCGGTACAGTAAAAATGTACAACCGTCGCGAGATGCTTGATCTTGTAGTGGTTGATGGCGTTGCCCGTGGCATTACCTGCCGTAACCTGGTTACAGGCGAGATTGAGTGCTATGCCGCTGATGCGGTCTGTCTGGCAACCGGTGGCTATGTAAACGTATTCTACCTTTCCACCAACGCAATGGGTTGTTCAGTAACTGCCCAGTGGGTAGCCCACAAGAAGGGTGCCTACTTTGCAAACCCATGCTACACCCAGATTCACCCGACCTGTATTCCACAGGCTGGTGACTATCAGTCCAAGCTGACCCTTATGTCAGAATCACTGCGTAACGACGGTCGCTGCTGGGCTCCAAAGAAGAAGGAAGATTGCAGCAAGCACCCCAATGAGATCCCTGAAGAGGATCGTGATTACTATCTGGAGCGTAAGTACCCGTCCTTTGGTAACCTGGCTCCCCGTGATATTGCCTCCCGTGCAGCAAAAGAGCAGTGCGATGAGGATCGTGGTGTTGGCCCAGGTGGTCGTGGTGTGTACCTTGACTTTGCTAGTTCCATTGATCGTGTTGGTGCCCATACTATTAAAGAGCGTTATGGCAACCTGTTTGAAATGTATGAGAAGATTACCGATGAAGATGCTTACAAGCGTCCGATGCGGATGTACCCTGCACCACACTACTCAATGGGTGGTCTCTGGGTTGACTACAACCTGATGAGCAATATCCCAGGTCTGTTTGTGCTGGGCGAAGCCAACTTCTCTGTCCACGGTGCCAACCGTCTGGGTGCTTCTGCACTTATGCAGGGTCTGGCTGATGGCTACTTTGTAATTCCTTACACCATTGGTGGCTACCTGGCATCCATCAAGCCTTACGGAACTTCTACAGATCTGCCAGAGTTCAAGCAGTCTGTTGATGAAGTAAATGCACGTAACAGCAAGCTGATGGGAATTAACGGCAAGCAGACAGTAACCTACTACATGCGTGAACTGGGAAGCCTGATGTGGAACAACTGTGGTATGGCCCGCAGTGACGCATCCCTTAAGGACAACCTCAAGAAGATCCCTGCTCTGCGTGAAGAGTTCTGGCAGAATGTCAAGGTTTCCGGTACAGGTGCCGAGTTCAACCAGGATTTGGAGAACGCTAGCCGTACAGCAGACTTCTTTGAGTTTGCCGAGCTTATGTGCCGCGACGCACTTCACCGTGAAGAGTCCTGTGGTGGTCACTTCCGCACTGAGCATCAGTATGACGACGGTGAAGCAAAGCGTGATGATGCCAACTTCTGCTATGCCGGTGCCTGGGAGTTCAAAGGTGTTAATAATGAGCCGGAACTTCATAAGGAGCCGCTCAAGTTCGATAACGTACATCTTGCCGTAAGGAGTTACAAATAATGAGCGATCACAAGACCATGACCATTAACCTCGTCGTGTGGCGCCAGAAAAATGCCAACGATGCTGGTAAGTTTGAAAACTACACCGTCAAAGGTATCACAGAGCATCATTCCTTTCTGGAGATGCTGGATGTTCTGAACGAAGACCTGATCAAGGCCGGTAAATCTCCGGTTGCCTTTGACCATGATTGCCGTGAAGGGATCTGTGGCATGTGTTCACAGGTAATCAACGGTATGCCCCATGGTGGTCAGGAACGTACTACCGTATGTCAGCTCCATATGCGTAAATTCAGCGATGGAGACACAATCTATATTGAGCCTTGGCGTGCACGTGCCTTCCCGATTGTAAAAGATCTGGTGGTGGATCGTGATGCACTGGACAAGATCATCCAGGCCGGTGGTTACACTTCTTGCCATACCGGTGGTGTTGCTGATGGTAATACTATTCTGATTCCAAAGCCTGCTGCTGATGAGGCTATGGATGCTGCTGAGTGTATCGGCTGTGGTGCCTGTGTTGCAGGTTGCCCCAACGGTGCAGCAATGCTGTTTACCGGTGCAAAGGTTTCACAGTTCGCACTGCTGCCACAGGGCCAGGCAGAGGCCAAGACCCGTGTTAAAAACATGGTACAGACCATGAAGGATTGCGGCTTTGGTAACTGCACAAACCATTATGAATGCCAGGCATCCTGCCCTAAGGGTATCAATGTAAAGTTCATATCCCGTATGAACCGCGAATACCTGAAGGCACAGTGTTAGACTGACTGTATTTGATATAATGTAAGGTAAACAATAGAGGCTACCGATAACGGTAGCCTCATTTTTTTATGGATCTGAATTTGTTGAAAATAAAAACTGTTCATGCAGGAGTACTGCCAGAACAGTTTTCTGAGGTAATTGCCAGGGCCAGCATTTTTGAGGGTGGCCTTAAAAAACATCTGTGCAGACAGTTGAAAACTGATTGTAACATTTGTGAAGACAGGCAATCTTGTAGCTTTACAGCATTATGTGGCAGACAGCTCTCCACTGACCCCGAGCTGGTCAGACTGCATCAGAAACCAGGTGTACCTTTTATATTCAGTCCGCCTGTCTCAGATACCCATCACGATACTTGCTTTGGACTGTTACTGCTGGGGCAAGCTATTAACCATGCAGATGATCTGATTACTTTTTTCCATAAACTTGCAGGTGGCAATCAAAAACTTGATGTTTATGCAGAGAATTACCAACAAGAGCTGATGCAACTTAAAAATAATACACAGGCAGATGATTATGATTTTCCTGTGCTTTCAGCCAGGACAATGTTGGATTTATGGGCACCTGTGTTTATTTGTTGTTACAGAATAAAAGTTACATTCAAAAGCCCTTTACGTTTGTTACATAAGGGATGTGAACTTAAACATTTTATTCCACAACTATTTATAAAGTCAGCTTTACGACGTGTCACAGCACTGGCTGCCTATTATGGTGAACCAATGCAGATGCAACAGGTGCAGTCCTTTCTGCAAGCTGCTGCAAATATAAAGCTTGTATCTTCACAAGCAGATCAGACCAGCCAGCGTGGTGTTTCTGGTCAATTTATAATGGAAGGCCAGTTTGCAGAATTGGGGCCACTATTAAAACTTACTGGCATGTTGCAGCTTGGTAAGGGTGCTTCCTACGGTATGGGTTCTTTTGAGGTGGAAGTTGCAGCGTGAGCAGGCTGTTAATCTGATATTTACATAAGGTCTGAAGTAAATTCTGGTCATCCGTCATTTACTTGTGATAATAATGATCAAGAAATAAAGCAGTATCACTAAAATCAGGAGGTAAATTCAGTATGAAGAAAATTGTTTTAACAATTGCAGCAACTCTGGCCATGACAGGTGTAGCATTTGCTGCTGGTAATGCACGTAATAACGTTGGTTGTGGTCTTGGTACAGCATTGTGGGAAAACAAAGCTAACAACTCAATCCTGTTCCAATCTTTTCAGGCAACTACTAACGGTACATCAGGTAACCAGACCTTTGGCATTACATCTGGTACTTCTGAGTGTTCAAAGCCATCCAACTTTGCACAGAATGAAAAGCTGATTCAGTTTGTTCAGGCAAACATGGACAACCTGGCCAAAGACATTGCAGTTGGCAAAGGTGAGACCCTTGACACTTTTGCTGAGATGCTTGGCGTAACTCCAGCAGACCAGGTAGCTTTCAATGCCAGCCTTCAGGCCAACTTTGACAAAATCTTTACTTCTGAGAATATAGTTCTGGCCGAAGTAATTGATAACTCTGTAAATGTGGCTATGAACTAACCAGCTTGATTTTTTGATGTAAAAAGGTACACAGACAGCCTGTGTGCCTTTTTTTATGCAGGTAAACAATGATTTTGGGCTGGTGGGGACAACTACCATGTTGATATTCCGCTTATTTCTGGTATTCGTGGCCGTACTGATGTTTTTTACCAGGCCAGCATTTGCCAAAGAAGCCACATATCTTGAGCAGTTGTTGGAGACAGCAGAGCAGGAAAATCTGGCTGAGGAGCGGACATGGCATGTGTTATTGCACTATGCCAGAACCTGGGCCGGTGGTTATCGCAGCAGAATTGATGATCCTGCCTTTTTCCTGGCACCAGAAGGCCAGACAGATGCCAGGGCAGAACTTGAAGCAACTCTACGCAGCTTCTTTGCAGATAACATTGAAGATGGTTATCATGGTGCCTGTAGGTTTCCAGCCCGTTTTAACTGGCTGTCCGCACGCTTATCAATTGATCAGGACAAGTTACCGTTATACAACTGTTCCGAGCGGGATCAGGCATTGTCGGATGTAGATGCAAAGTCTGCTGTTTTGGTGTTTCCTGTTGGGCATATCAACAGCCCTGCCTCCATGTTCGGACATACGTTAATCAGAATAGACGGTAGCAGCCGCAGCCATCTTATATCTCATGCGGTTAATTATGCTGCTGAAACCACCGATACAAACGGCTTTCTTTACGCATTTAAAGGTTTGACCGGCCGCTACAGGGGCTATTACTCGCTTTTGCCATACTATACCAAGGTAAAGGAGTACAATGATCTGGAGCATCGCGATATGTGGGAGTATCGCCTTAAACTGTCGAAAGAGGAAATAGTACGAATGGTGACACACATCTGGGAGCTATACCAGATCGGTTCATCCTATTACTTTCTTGATGAAAATTGTTCCTACAATCTGTTGTTTCTGATTGAAGCAGCCAGGCCAGAGTTGATGCTTACTGACAAGACGGGCCTGTTGGTGTTGCCCACTGACACTATCCGTATAGCTCTGGCAAGCGGTATCCTGGAGGAGCCGATTTACAGACCTTCCCAGGGGACTAAAATCAGGGCGATAATGTCCAAACTTGACAGCAGACAACAGCAGCTCGCCTATGAGCTGGCAGTCGGCAAGGCCATGCCAGATGCAGTTACTGGTTCTGCTGATGAAAAGGCAGCTGTTCTTGATCTGGCAATTGAATATACACAGTTGCGTTATGCCAGAAACGAGCTGGATAAAAGTGAGTTTAACCGGTTGTACCTTGCCTTGCTGGGGGAACGGAGCAGAGCAGGCATGGTTTCTGAACAATATGATATTGCGGAACCATCTCGGCCAGAGACAGGGCATGGTACCAGCAGAATCTCCATCGGGGCTGGTATCCGCCATGGTAAATGGTTTGGAGAGCTTGGACTAAGGCCACAGTTCCATGGACTGATGGACCCTGACCAGGGTTATCTGCCTGGGGCACAGATAACATTTCTAGATACACGTATCAGGTTCAGCGATACCCATAGTCCAGTTAAGATACAGTCGCTTCAACTGCTTGATATTCTTTCAATTACGCCACGTGACCGTTTCTTTACGCCGTTTTCCTGGAAGGTGAGACTTGGACTTGACCGTGAGACAATCAGAAATGGTGACGAAGCTCTGCTTTTCAGATTGAACAGTGGTGGTGGCCTGGCCTGGGACTCTCCCTTTAATGGCATCCTGTATACCTTTGCAGAACTGGATCTTAATGCCGGGGAGAAAATCAGAGGTGCTTTTACCGTTGGACCAGGGATACGTTTAGGTATACTTGAGCAGATAACAGAACAGTGGAAACTTAACTTTCAGGCACAGGGTTTTATCTATAAAGTAGGTGATGACCGCTCTTTATTACGCCTTTCCCTGGCACAGAACTTCAAAATAACCAGGAATAGCAGTATTTCACTGGAAGTAGCTGGTGAAAAAGTCAATCATCACCGTACCGGAGAGGTCAGCCTGCTATTACACAGATATTTTTAACAAAGATAATATAAAGGATTTGCAATGAGTTTACTGCTCAACAATAAAATCAGGTTGATTACTTTTTATCTGGCTTTACTTACTCTGGTTATGGCTGGCTGTGCCACAACTACACCACCACCTGATTTGTCACAACTGATTACTGAAAGCCGTCTGGAGACTTTAAGCTCCAGTATCAATCTTTCCTTCCGCAACAGTAAAAGAAGTCTGTCTGGTCGTGGTTATATGGTTTTCAGACAGCCAGATCAGATGCGTCTGATAGTTCTTTCTCCCTTTGGCACCACCATGGTGGAAGCTGGTATGACTGGAGACCAACTTGCTCTGGCCTATCCAACCAATGGTGAAATCTACCTGGGGCCACTTCAGGATCTGCCTAAAGGAACCGGCCAACAGGGGTTCACCATGCTGCAATGGGTGCTGGATATGAAGCCACCTTACAACGCACCACTTAATGGCGTTCTGGAACGGCCTGGTCGCAACGGCACCAGAGAAGAGATCAGCGTTGATAACGGGCTTGTGACCCAGAAGAGTCTTTCTTCCGGCGAGCAGGTTCGGTATCGTAATTATACCATTTTAAATGGTGTGGCCTTGCCACAGGAGCTGATTATGGAGAGTGCGGAGGGGGATCGGATAAAGATTACACTGGTGGAACCGGAGGTTAATCTGGAACTGGAACCTCAGGCGTTTAATGTATCCATGCGGGGTTTGCGGGTGCTGCCTTTAAAGGTACTCAGGTTTAAATAGTTCTTATATGGAAAGGCTGCTTTTTACGATTTGAAAACCAGTTGTTTCAAATCCGGTGTTTACAGATGGACAGTATCTGAAATAAGGCTGTAACCAACTGCTATTTGTCCGGCGGTGTGCGGCCGATCTTTTTAAGATACTCACTGAAGCCCTGGTCAAAAATAATCTGAATGGCGTTTTTAGGCCGTTTTTCTGCATAACCTTTGAAATATGAGAGCATTATTATCAGCATCACAATAGCGAACAGTGCCAAAAGTGCTGTTTTTATTATTTTTGATGTGCTTTTAACATCAGTTGTCGGGTTTGTTTTCTCAGAGGAACTGCGGAAGAGATACTGCTCACGCATCTGTCTGATCCGCTTTAACTGCACGTTGGAGATGTAGCTTACAATTGCATCTCGATCACGTTCATCAATAAAAGTGAATTTAAGCCCGGTGTTGTATTGGGTGCGTCCCGATTTTTTGCTGGCTGCAAAATTCTCACCTGCAAAGGCCACAATACCTACTGCATCAATTACATAAGGCTCAGAATCACTGGGCAGATAGATCTCCAGCGGCACCAGCGTGTCTGCATCAAACTTGTGGTGAATCAGAAAGCGAACACCGCCGCCACTTATATTGGCCGCAATCGGAATCAGGCTGTCCCAGTCAATTACCTGCTCTGTGTTGTTCTGGTTTGTGTCTGGTTCAGCACCTGTTTTATTTGTTTGCAGACTTTTTTCATCAACCAGTTCTGCTGTGGGTAGTGTTTCATGGCGTTGCTCTGCCTGTAACCGTTGCCAGGGCTTTTCTGCTGCTTCTTTCTTTTCCTGACGTTCTTCTATCCTGGCAGCACGTTTGGCCTGCCAGATTTCCTTCAGCTTTTTAGAGTTCTGCTCACTACTGATGAAATACTTGATCGGTAAGAAGGCATCAATCCTGTAAAATTCACGGGCTTCGGTGGAGACAATTTCACCGATAAAACGAAG
>CAZRKG010000002.1:57668-73218 GCA_964600635.1 uncultured Geobacter sp.
TCCTGTTGTAAGCCTTCAATAACAATAATGGCTCGGCAGGAGTAGCCTGAACTTTCGTTGCCGGTGCGGATGTCAAATATGGTTCCAACAGTCAGCTTTACACCGGCTGGCAGCTTGTCTCTGGAAAGTTGCAGAGAAACAAGGTCTTCATCAATATTGTGGATAACTGCCCAGTCGTGGAAGGTGTTGCCATCTGGTACAGGTATGGCAACATTTACCTTAAGCCCAACCGGAAAATGCTTTAAATATTGATCAAATTCACTCATTTCAGCCTCTGGATCAGGATAGTTATGGCTTCATTAAGCAGGGAAGGCAGCCTGGTTCAGTTCTTCAAGCAGTGAGTCCATATTCAGCTTATGGTGTTCCATGCCATGTTCAAGGGTTTCAAGGTCTGCAAGCTGGCACTCGTGGCAATCCAGTTTGTAACGTTGGAAAACCAGCACTGTTGTGGGGTACTGACGGATTATATCACCTATAATCATCTCCTTTGTGATCATCTTAAGCCCCCTTTCTTTTATTGATACAAAGAAGGGGATGCCGAAGCATCCCCTTTTGTCTGTGAAAGCTACTTCAGGTTCTTGATCGCCTCTGCAATGCGATCCATGCCCTTGGTTATGTTTTCCATACTGATGGCATAGGAAAGGCGGGCATAGCGGTCATCACCAAATGCCACCCCTGGTACCAGTGCCACCTTGGCATCTTCCAGCAGGTAGGCTGCAAAATCACCGGAGTTCTCGATCTTCTTGCCGCCTGGTGTTGTTTTGCCATATACCTCAGAGAAGTTAGGGAACACGTAAAAAGCACCGTTAGACTTGAAGCAGGATACACCTGGCATGGCGTTCAGGCGGTCAACAATGTATGTACGACGCTTTTCAAACTCCACCCGCATCGCCTCAATGGCTTCCTGGGGGCCGTTCATCGCTTCCACAGAGGCTTTCTGTGCAATGGAGGTTGCGTTGCTGGTGGATTGTGACTGCATCTTGGTCATGGCAGCCATCAGCTCTTTGGGGCCGCAGGCATAGCCGATCCGCCAGCCGGTCATGGCGTAGGTTTTGGAGACACCATTTACAACAATGGTGCGGTTTTTAAGCTCTGGTACCACCTGAGCGATGTTGTAGAAAGTAAGACCATCGTAGATCAACCGCTCATAGATGTCATCAGCCACAATCAGTACATGCTCATGCTTTTTAAGTACCTCGCCAAGGGCAGACAGCTCTTCCTTGCTGTAGGTAGAGCCGGTGGGGTTACAGGGCGAGTTGAGGATCAGATACCTGGTTTTAGCTGTGATCGCCTTGTCAAGCTGCTCAGGAGTAATCTTGAAGCCGGTGGCCTCATCGGTCATGATGAAGACCGGTGTACCGCCTGCCAGTACAATCTGATCAGGGTATGAAACCCAGTATGGGCCTGGGATGATGACCTCATCACCTTCCTGGATCAGTGCCTGGGAGATATTATACAGGGTATGCTTGGCACCGCAGGCAACTGAAATTTCGTCACGGGTATAGTCAAGGTTGTGGTCACGCTTCATCTTTGCGATGATGGCATCTTTAAGGTCATCGGCACCGCCCACCGGCATATAGCGGGTAAAGCCGGCATCAATTGCTTTCTTGCCTGCTTCACAGATATTGTCCGGGGTGTCAAAGTCCGGTTCTCCGGCACCAAAGCCTACAACGTCTACACCCTGGGCCTTTAATGCCTTTGCTTTGGCATCAATGGCCAGGGTTGGGGATGGCTGAATCTTGTTGACACGATCTGCGAGTTTCATACTGCCTCCTTGGGGTGTTGGTTGCTGCATGTTATTCCAATTCCATATCAAAGCGTCTTCTTCGTTGGCTCGTTATCGGCTCCTCAACGTACTACGTGTACGCCTGCGTCGCCGATCTCCTCGCCGTCTTGAATCCATCTTTGATCTGGAGTTGGAATCAAAATGTAGGTTTGAAGCTTATACAGCCTGTTTGCGTTCTTCGTATTTTTTAAGCATAGCCTCTTTAACAAGCAACGGCACAAAGCCATCCACAGGACCACCAAGCGAACAGACTTCACGCACTATTGATGATGACAGATAGCCGTACTGTACTGAGGTCATCATAAACATGGTTTCAATGCCACGGCTGATGGTGCTGTTCATCTGGGCGATCTGAAACTCATACTCAAAGTCCGAGATTGCCCGCAGTCCGCGAATAATCACCTGGGCCTTTTTTGAAGCAACATAATCTATCAGAAGCCCGGTAAAAGTGTCAACGGAGACTCTGGGTTCATCACGCAGAACAGACCTGATCAGGTCAACCCGTTCATCTATGTTGAAAAGTGAATTTTTCTGGGAGTTTCTTGCTACAGCCACAACTACATGATCGAAGATATTCAGACTACGTTGAATAATATCAAGATGACCATAGGTAATCGGATCAAAAGAGCCAGGGTAAATGGCAATGGTCTGTTCAGACATGCTGTTGCTCCGGTGAGTAAAATTCCAGTATCGTATCGCCATATCGTCTCTGGTCAATCTTGCTGGCAGAACCGATCTGGTTTGGTAGTGGAGTTCTTGATGCGGTTTCTGCCACTATCAGCCCCTGGGGATGCAGTAGGTGTCTGCTGACAGTTTCAATGACGGTTTCATACTGGTCGGTCTGGTACGGGGGATCAAGAAATACAAGGTTAAAGCAGGTACCTTTATTGAACAGCAGGTGCAGGGCCTTTTTGCAATCCATCGCCATGATGGTGGCCTGTTTATCCAGCCTGGCCTGTAACAGGTTCTGTTTGATGATTTTAACTGCGTCAGCCTGGTTTTCAACAAATACTGCCGATGCTGCACCACGGGAAAGAGCTTCTATGCCCAGTGCCCCGCTGCCGGCGTATAAATCCAGCACAGATGTATTTTGCAGGTGGTATGCACTTTGCAGGATGCTGAATAATGCCTCTTTAACACGATCACTGGTGGGGCGTGTCTTTAAACCGCCAGGGGCGACCAGCTTTATACCGCCTGCTTTGCCTGAGATTACACGCATTTCGGATCAGTTCCCCTTGTCATGCAAATCAGCCTACGTCAGTGAAATTACGCTGTCAAGGATGTAGACAATAATACCAAGAATGCTTCAAATGAAGTTAAGGTTATGTTAAGGTAAATACACAATAAATACTTCCCGACCAACACCGGAGGAAATCAGGCAGATGTCAAAAACTACAGATCCATTGGTGGTTGCACAATCCATAATGAAGACCTTCCGTGTACTACCCACTGTTCCTGTGGCGGCATCTCGGGCCATAAAGCTCCTGAACGAGTCTGAAGTGGATATGGCTGCTGTTGCTGATATCCTGTTATCTGATCAGGTTCTGGCAGCAAGGATAATCCGTGTGGTCAACTCTCCCCTTTACCAGCTTTTGCAGGAGATAAGCTCTGTACGCCAGGCACTGATCTATCTGGGGCCGCAAAGGGTCTTTGAGATTATCCTGACTTCATGCTTCCTTGAACTGACTGATACCCAGGGCCGCAGTCCGCTAAGTATGCAATGTTGCTGGTCCCATGCCTTTGGTGTAGGGCTGTTGGCTCGCAAGCTGGCTGTTAATGAAGATGCGTCTGTACAGGATAACGTCTACCTGGCCGGTATTCTGCATGATGTCGGTGAAGTGATTCTGAGCCAGCAGAGAAGGGATGAGTTTATGCGGGTACTGGTGTTATCCCTTGAGCGGGATATAAGCCTGTATGATGCTGAAATGGAGGTGTTTGGCACCAGCCATGCCCATGTGGGTGGCCTGCTGGCAGAACAGTGGCGTTTTCCGGCTGTTTATGTGGATGCCATCCGTAACCATCACTCTGAAAACATCCGTCAGGCACCTGTAACTACACGTCTGGTGCATCTTGCTGACCGGATCTGCCATGATGTTGGCTTAACCTGTTATCACAGGGGGACTGCCCAGCGGCAGGGAGGCGTGTTTGCATCAGAGCTGCAACAGATAGAGCAGGATTTTGCTGAACTTGGTCTCAAGCAGCCTGCCAGCCTGAGGACTGCCATGGTGGATCTGGTATCTCAGGTACAGCAGACAGTGGATACATTGTACGGATAATGCCAATTCCATATCAAAGCGTCTTCTTCGTTGGCTCGTTATCGGCTCCTCAACGTACTACGTGTACGCCTGCGTTGCCGATCTCCTCGCCGCCTTGAATACATCTTTGATCTGGAGTTGGAAGAACATGGGCAGTTGAACTTAAGTAAAATATCAGGCTGCAAAAAGGCCATACCAGCTAGCTGGTATGGCCTTTTTCACATCAGATGCAGCAGTGTGTGGTTATTGCCTGTCTTTGCGGGGTACAACCACAATACCTGTCTCTGTGACCATATAACCCTGACTTCGATCATGCTCATTATCATATCCGATTATAGCACCATCTGGTATCACCACCGCCCTGTCAATAATCGCCCGCTTGATCTTTGCATGTCTGCCAATATTTACGGAATCAAACAGAATTGAATCTTCAACCAGACTGTAGCTGTTGATTTTACACATCGGCCCCAGTATGGAGCGTCTGACAGTGCTGCCGCTGGTGATACAGCCACCACTTACGTAAGAGTCTATATTGACACCACGGCGGCCATCCTCATCAAAGACTGTCTTGGCTGGAGGCAGGTTGCCCTGATTGGTTAAAATCGGCCACTTGTAGTTATACAGGTTAAGTTGAGGGCTGACATGGATCAGGTCCATATTGGCTTCATAGTAGGCATCCAGTGTCCCCACATCACGCCAGTAGCCCCGTTCTTCCGGCTTCATGCCTGGCACCAGGTTGTCGTTAAAGTTGTAGGCAAAGATCCGGTCGCCTTTGGACAGCATCATCGGGATGACGTGCTTGCCAAAGTCCAGATCTTCGTACAGCTCCTTGCCCTCCAGCAGCACCTCCATCAGCTTGCGGGTAGGGAAGATGTAGTTACCCATTGATGCAAAACAGGTTTCGCGACCAGGTATGGTTTCAGGATCCTTTGGTTTTTCAGAAAAGGCGGTGACACGGTTATCATCATCAACAGAGAAAACACCAAAACGGCTTGCATCTTCTTTAGGCACTTCCAGAGATGCAATGGTCAGATCCGCCTTGTTCATTTTGTGGAAACGGATCATCTGGGTGACATCCATCTTGTAGATATGGTCACCACCAAAGACCGCTACATAATCCGCATCTGTGGTTTCAACAAAACGCAGGTACTGGAGAATCGCATCGGCAGTTCCGCGGAACCATTGCTCGCTTTCACTGCTGGTTTCAGGAGATATATCAACACAGAAATCCCCCAGCCCGCTCCATTTTGCCCAGGATTCGCGGATATGCTTGTTAAGTGAGTAGGCACGGTACTGGGTAAGCACATAGATACGCCTGATGCCAGAGTTAAACAGGTTACTCAGCACAAAGTCTACGATCTTGTATTTGCCGCCAAAGGCTACACTGGGCTTGGCCCGCCGCATGGTCAGTGGCATCAGCCGCTCTCCCTTGCCACCGGCCAGCACCATTGCGATTGTGTCTTTACCAAGGTTAAGGCTGTCATACATGTCTGGCTCCTTTTTTTTACGTTTGATTTATGTTTGATATAGCTTAACTGTTAGTAGAAAACTGTCAAGTGTTGATAATGCTGGCAGACTGCATCAGCCAGAGATGGTTGAGCGGTGTTCTGGCAGCCTGGTGCAGCAGATGCTGCATTATGCTTTCAGCCTGTTTCTGCCATTGTTCCTTGCCGGTTAAGGCAGCCAGTTGTTGAAGATTTATTGCCAGCACAGAGCTGCCGGATGGTGTGACACCATCATAAATATCCGGCAGGTTGACTGGCAATACTGCCTGATCCTGCCCTGAGAAAACAAGCTGCCCATTGTTTTTTCTGAACAGCTTGATCGCCTGATTGCAAAGCTGTTCTGCCTTTTGCAGGTAGTCAGCGTTATTGCCGGCTCTGTAAATTTCCAGACAACCCCAGGCCATGAAGGCATAATCCTCCAGAAAAGCCGGTATGTTGGCAGCGGTCTGGCACCAGCTACGCAGCAGCCGACCTTCCGGTGTCACAAGCTGTTTGCTGATGAACTTCTCTGCTTTTATGGCAGCCTCAAGCCAGTGCTTGTTGCCTGTTGTTGCAGCACCACAGGCCAGGGCGGCAATCATCAGCCCGTTCCAGCCGGTCAGTATCTTCAGATCACGCAAAGGCTGTTGCCGTCTGTTACGCACCTCAAGCAGCTTTGCCCTGGCATCTTCAAGTTCTGCTGCCATTTCAGGGTCAGCCAGATAAAGCACATTTTCATCGGCTTCTTCAAAATTACCCTGTTCTGTTACACCGTAGCAGTGGCAGAACAGCCTGGCATCGTCACCAAGTATCTGCTCTATCTGGCCTTTGTTCCAGACATAACATGCCCCTTCGCGACCTTCAGAGTCTGCATCCAGTCCGCAGTAAAAACCACCCTGCTCGGCCTGGAGGTCATTAAGTACAAATTTAATCAGGCTGCTGGCCATTTCCAGCAGGCGTTGATCATGACTGGCTGAATACGCTTTTATGGCAACGTAGGCCACCAGGGCCTGATCGTAGAGCATCTTTTCAAAATGGGGTATCAGCCAGTTTCTGTCTGTGCTGTAGCGATGGATTCCACCGGCCAGTTGATCCCAGATCCCGCCCTGTCTCATTGCCAGCAGTGACTTAATCGCCATCTGCTGCTGATCTGCGTCTGTCCGGCCCAGCAGAAACATCAGATAGGGCGGCATCGGAAACTTGGGGGCATTGCCAAAACCATGCTGCACAGGATCGTATTGCCGCCTTAACCCTTTAACTGCCAGTTCTGCCAGTTCTGCTGGTTTGGGATCTGCCGGTAAAAATATCGGCTCTGACTGTTTGTGCAGGGCATCCAGCAGTGCATTTGCATTTTCATCAACCGCATCTTGTTGCTGATTCCAGACTCTGGCGATATTTTCCAGCAGATCCATAAAACCTGGCATACCATTACGGGCTGTTCTGGGTAGGTAGGTCAGGGCATAAAAAGGGCTGCCATCCGGCCTCAGAAAGCAGTTGAGGGGCCAGCCGCCACGGTTGTTCATTATATGGCAGGCTGCCATGCAGAACTGGTCAAGATCGGGCCGTTCCTCCCGATCCACCTTAACCGGTATAAAGGCATTGTTGAGTATATCCGCCACTTCTTCATCTTCAAAGGATTCCTCTGCCATGACATGGCACCAGTGGCAGGTGGAATAGCCAATGGAAACAAACAGGGGCAGGTTACGGGCCTTTGCCTCCGCCAGGGCAGCTTCACCCCATTCGTACCAATCCACCGGATTGCGGGCATGTTGCAGCAGATAGGGAGAACGTGCAAAAATCAGTCTGTTAAATTCTGTTCCACCATCTTTGGGCAGTGTGGAGCGATCCAGTTCCAGCAGTTCTTTAAGTTCTTGATTGGTCATAAAAAATCCTGTTCAGGTATACCATTAAATGGTATATAAATGCGTATGGCATGGATAGTTACATTCAATAAAAAGGCTGCAAAACAATACCAGAAACTACCTGTTACAATCCAGGACAGACTGGATCTGTTGGCTGCTGGGGCCAGTGCGTGGCAACTGGAAGAATTACAGCAAGCTATCAGATATTCGGCATCACTGCCATCTGAAGTCTGGTCGTCCGACATACGTTGTTGTCTGGGAAGAGGTTGCCAATACTATTAACCTGATCGAGGTAATATATGCAGGAACACATGAAAAAGCTCCCTACTGATGGATTGGTGCCTGTAAAGTTTATGGTACATCCTTCAAATCTTACTGCCATCACAAACTATGTAAATTTGTTGCAGAAACAAGAGGTTATACCCTGGCGTGAACTGTCCGAAAAGAGGGGGGATGTCCATGCTTCAATTATGCGTGGAGCCAGAAACAAGGCAGAGATAAGCCAGACCAGGTTGTCAGAACTAACCGGAATCCCGCAACGTCATATCTCAGAGATGGAACGAGGTAAACGGCCAATAGGGAAGGAAACAGCTAAAAAGCTGGCAGTTGCCTTGGAAACGGATTATCGCCTGTTTTTATAGTAAGTCTTGGGGAGGCCTATCAATGTACAACTACTCAGAGCACCCTGAACTGGCAGGGTACGCCTGTAGCAGTCAGAAATCAAAGGGTCGCAGACATCCAGAGGAATCATCTGACCCCCGTTCGGTTTTTGAGCGGGACCGTGACCGTGTAATCCATTGTGCGGCCTTCAGGCGGCTGGAGTACAAGACCCAGGTTTTCCTGAACCATGAAGGTGATTATTACCGTACCCGTCTGACCCATTCTCTGGAGGTGGCCCAGATCGGTCGGGCGATTGCACGCCGTTTGCGGCTGAATGAGGATCTGACCGAGGCACTGGCCCTGGCCCATGACCTGGGGCATACCCCCTTTGGACATACCGGCGAAGAGGTGCTTAACCGACTGATGCAGGGTCATGGTGGTTTTGAACATAACTACCAGTCTTTTCGGGTGGTGGATGAGCTGGAGGAACGCTACCCTGATTTTGATGGCCTGAACCTGTCCTGGGAGGTGCGGGAGGGGATTCTGAAGCATTCAAGCCCCCATGATCTGCCTACCAGGATTCTGGATGAGTTTCTGCCTGGCATTGTCCCTTCCATCGAAGCCCAACTGATTAACTATGCCGATGAGATCGCCTATAACAACCACGATATTGATGATGGACTTAAATCAGGCTACCTGACCCTGGAGCTGTTGAAACAGATTGATCTTTGGCAAAGAACCGCCAGCAATATACGGCAGAAACACCCTGCCATAGATGATAAACGGCTGGTGGCCCGTACTGTGAGCAGTCTGATCGGGATGCAGATTCAGGATATATGCAAGACCACCTGGAACAATCTCCAGCACCTGTCCATAAACAGTCTGGATGACCTGCGGCAGGTGAATCGGGTAGTGGTGCATTTCAGCGACCAGGTTACGGAAGAAGGCTTGCATTTGAAGGCGTTTTTAAAGGAAAAGCTGTACCGTCACCACAGGGTAGACAAGATGCGGGTTAAGGCAGAGCATGTACTGACCAGACTGTTTGAAACCTACAACAGCCACCCGGGTCTGTTGCCCCCCAAATACCATCGCCGGATAGAGCAGAACGGATTGGAACGTACAGTGGCAGACTACCTGGCCGGTATGACAGACCGTTATGCCCTGGATGACTACCGGACGCTGTTTGAAACCTTTGAAAGGGGGTAGCTGTGCCCTTAATCATCTTAAAGTTAATGGTTTAAGGTGAATACTCATCCTTTTTAAGGCCGTAACGCTTTATCTTGCGGTAAAGGGTCGCCACGTTCATATCAGCCTCTTTGGCGGCACTGTCCACTGCACCGCCATGTTTCTTGAGCAGATCCAGCAGCAGATCACGCTCAAAACGCTCTAAAGCCTCATTATATGGCAGATAATCCATAACAAGTGTGCTGATTCTGGCAACTGGCGGATTAACCCTGCCTTCCGGCAGTTCAATCACCTGCCCCAGTGTATCCAGACTGATATATTCTTCTGTTTCCAGGGTCATGCAGGCTTCAATCACATTCCGCAACTGACGGATGTTGCCAGGCCATTCAAATGCACAGACCGCCTGCATAGCTTCCCGCTCAAAGCCTTTCACCGCTGTACCGAATTTCTGGTTTTGAAGGTGGATGAAGTGGGCAGATAAAAGTGGAATATCCTCAATCCGTTCCCTAAGTGGCGGCATGTGCAGATTAACCACATTCAGGCGGTAGTAGAGATCTTCCCGGAATTCGCCGGTTCGGACCGCCTCCTTCAGATCTGCATTTGTAGCAGAGATAACCCGCACATCCACCCTGGTAGAGGCTGTGTCGCCCACCCGCCGAAACTCCTTTTCCTGAAGAAAGCGTAGTAATGTCTTCTGAACGTTCATCGGCAGATTGCCCACTTCATCCAGAAACAGTGTGCCACCATCGGCTGCCTCCAGCAGGCCCAGCCGGTTTTCTGCCGCACCGGTAAAAGAGCCTTTTCTATGACCAAACAGCTCGCTTTCCAGCAGGCTTTCCGGCAGACCGCCGCAGTTGACAGCCATAAACCTGTTGTCTTTGCGATTGGAGTTAAAGTGTACTGCCTGTGCAATCAGCTCCTTCCCTGTGCCGGATTCTCCGGTAATCAGGATTGAGGTGTCTCTGCCAGCCACCTTTACAACTTTTTCCAGAATATTACTCAATGCACCGGATGAACCAATGATATTCTCAAATTGCAGCTTATCCTCAATCTCCCGTCGCAGCTCACGGTTTTCTTCGGTCAGTTGGGCCTGTTGCAGGGCGTTTTTAACGCGAAAAACCAGCTCATCCGGTTCAAAGGGCTTGGTCAGCATATCGTAAGCCCCTTTACGCAGGGCCTGAATTGACATTTCCACTGTGGCGTAGGCGGTGATGATGATCACCGGCATATCGTGGCATTTTTCCTTCACCCGTTGCAGCACCTCCAGTCCGGTCATACCTGGCATCTTAATGTCGGTAATCACCAGATCCCAGTTGGATGGCACAAACTCCTCCATCGCCTTGATCGGGCTGGTGTAGCTTCTGGCCAGGTAGCCGCTATCCAGCAGTACCTGCTCCATAAGGCGGCAAAGCCCTTCCTCATTATCAATCAGCAGAATCCTCTGTTTCTGGCTCAATTCCATTCCTCCTGGTCAATCGGCAGGGTAACAATTACGGTGGTTCCCTGGCCGATTTCGCTTTCTATGGCTATTTCTCCGTGGTGCATCTCAATAATCTGGCGGGTTATTGCCAGCCCAAGGCCAGTACCACGGGCCTTGGTTGTGAAAAACGGTTCAAAGATTTTTTCCAGACTTTCCTGTGGAATACCGCAGCCGGTATCACTGAAGCGGATCTGGACTGTTTTATCTGCTGACAGCCTGGTTGTAACTTTCAGGCTGCCTGATTCTGACATGGCACCGCCGGAGTTAAGAATCAGGTTAATGGCCACCTGGCGGAGCTGGTCACCATCCAGCAGTACTGTCGGCAGGTTGCTGTCAAAGTCTGAACTGATTGTGATACCTCTCATATCGGTATGGTTGGATGCAAACTCTATTATCTCCTGAAGCAGCAGGTTAAGGTTTGTATTTTCCAGAGAAGGGCGTGGGGTGCGGGCATAGGACAGCAGATCCTGTACGATTTTTTTGCAACGTTTACTTTCACGCTTAATCTCATGGATATATTTGAAGTGGGGATCTTCCGGCGAAAGTTTGCCTTCAATATAGGCTGCATAGCCAAGAATCACCCCCAGCGGGTTGTTGATTTCATGGGCCACACCGGAAGAGAGTACACCCAGCGATGCCATTTTACCCTGCTGGGCCAGGGTATTTTCCATATCCTGATTCCGCTTGATAATCTCGGTCATATCATTAAAAGCCGTGGCCATTTCAGACAGCTCATTACCACCGGAAATATCCATTCTTGCCAGCATGTCACCCCTTCGCACCCTGCGGATGGTGTCAATCATATTCAGTAGCGGGGTGGTGGCTATATTGGATGCCCAGTAGACCAGGATTGTTGCAATCAGGCCGGTTATGCCGATCATGATCATGGTACTCAGGAAGATACGGTGCTTGATGGAGTTGGCTTCAGCGTAAAACTCATCTTCGTAAGAGCCGACAGCAACGATCCAGTCCCAGGTCTTGAAATGCTCATAACGGACTATTTTCATGCGGGGTTTGCGGTCAGACTCGTTCTGCCAGGGATAACGGATCCAGCCGCTTTTATTTTTAATCATCTCGCGGATGAACGGCTTACCGTCAGTGTCCTTTGAATCCATTATGTTACGTCCCACTCCCTCCGGGTGAATCCGCAGAGTACCCTGTGTATCAATACAATAAATATAACCTGTCTTACCCACCTGCTTATTGCGGATCTTCTCCATCAGTGCAGCAAAGGATTCTGATTCAAATTCCTTTTCAAGGCTGCCGGAAATGGCATGGCTGTAGTTCTGATACTGCTGGTCAAAGGAACTGAGCAGGTCAATGGTAAATTCCGCCATATGTTTCAGGTCATCTTTACTGGTTTGCGTAACCCCCAGGTAGGCTTTCTGATTTGCGATAAATCCGGTAATCAGGGCAACGGTGATAATCGGGATGATGACCAGCGGCAGCACCAGCAGCAGCAGCTTGCTGCGGATTTTAAGGTTCTGAAAGGGCATTGGGTATCCTTTGGATAAACTTGGCAAAATCCAGTTGAAAATCTGTTCAGTTACAAACCGGCAGTTAATGATTTTTCGCACAAATGCAACTTAGCTGTAAAGCTAAAACTGTTTTTGCAATTAAGCGAAACCCGCACAGTCTGCCGGTTTGTCGTTAAATAATCGGCAAGAAACACAGTATGCGGCGTTCCCTTTGTCCGTCATGTATTGTCTTTTGTTTATATCTCCTGAAGTCAGACCCTGGTCATTTCATAAAATTCACACCTGATCGGTCTGTAGATAATATGCTGATATAACAGTATGTTATCTGCTGGCTTGATGGATAAAACTCAGGCTCTTGCTGTTTTGGCACACTGGTTGCTGAAATCATTACATGAGTTATTGAAAACAGCATTCCAAAACAATTCGGAGGTTTACTTATGTCTGATCCCAATCCGCAGAAAAACAGAGGCTGGCAGGTGGTAATTGCCGCCACCGGCATCAACCTGGCTCTGGGTGTGCTGTATGCCTGGAGTATTTTTAAAGAAGCGATTGTGGCATCAATTAAGGCTGGTGGTCCCAATGCCTTCCAGTGGGAGCTGAGTTCTGTTGGTACTCCCTATGCTGTTAGCTGCCTTACCTTTGCCTTTGCCATGATTCTGGCAGGCAAGGCCCAGGACAAGATCGGTCCGGCTAAAACAGCTTTGATTGGCGGTCTGCTGGTGGGTTCCGGTTTTACTCTGCTTGGTTTTACCAACAGTTTTTTTGGCTGGGTGCTGGGCTTTGGTATTATGGCTGGTGCTGGCTTTGGCTTTGGTTATTCTGCTGCCACCCCTCCGGCCATAAAATGGTTCTCCTCCGCCAAAACCGGTCTGGTGGCCGGTATTGTTGTGGGTGGTTTTGGCCTTGCACCGGTTTATATTGCCCCTCTTTCCATGTATCTGATTAAAAACTTTGGCATTCAGAACTCCATGCTGATTCTTGGGGTTGGTTTCCTGGTTGTGGTGTGCGGCCTTTCCTTCCTGCTGGTAAACCCGCCCAAAGGTTTTGTACCCCGTGAAGTGTTGCGTGGTTACTATCCTGCCCTTGATGCTGAAAAGAAAAAGAAGGAAGAGACCAACGCCGAGCTTTCCGAGGTGCTGCGTTCTCCCAAATTTTATGTACTCTGGATCTGCTTCTTCATCGGTGCTGGTGCCGGACTGATGGTGATCGGCAGTGTTGCTGGCATGGCCAAGCAGAGCATGGGCGAGATGGCGTTTCTGGCAGTTGCCATTGCAGCAGTGGGCAACGCTGCTGGACGGATTGTGGCTGGTGTGCTGTCTGACCGGATCGGTCGCCGTGCAACACTGTTCATTATGCTGGCCTTCCAGGCTGCCCTGATGTTTGCTGCCATTCCGATTACTGCCAACCCCAATGCTGTTATGCTGGTACTTCTGGCAACTTTCATGGGCTTTAACTATGGTTCAAACCTGGCCCTGTTCCCATCCTTTGCAAAGGATTACTGGGGGCTTAAAAACTACGGCCTTAACTATGGTGCCCTGTTTACTGCCTGGGGTGTGGGCGGCTTTGTTCTGGTGCAGGCTGCGGATAAGATCAAATCCCTGCCAAATGGCAACAACCATGCGTTTGTAGCTGCCGGTGTTCTGCTGGCTGCCGGTGCAGCACTTTCCATCTTCCTGGCGGACAAGAAGCCTGTTGTTGCTGGCGAAGCAGCACCTTCACGCTGGCAGGAATTCTGGGCAGAGTTTTCACTGGGTCTCAAGGTTTTCCTTGGATTTGCAGAGCCTAAGGTACGTGCCCCGATTGACTGGGATGCGGTGGAAAAATCTAAAGTTATTTCGTAGCTTTTACCTTTGTATATATAGCCTGACGGAAGCCCTGTACATACGTGCAGGGCTTCTTTTTTATTGGTCTCAGAATATGGGCTATCTGGCCCATAAAACAGGCGGTTTTTGCTTTTTTTAAGATGAAACCTTGTATTTAAGGCGGTTTTCAGGTTACATTTGCCGCAAATACACCAGATGCACCTGGGAAAGAACAATCACCATGTATAAAAAAATATATGTCATCGGCCACAAAAACCCGGATACAGATTCCATAGCCTCTGCCATTGCCTATGCTGCCCTGCGTCAGAGCCAGGGGCATGGCAATGTTGTGGCTGCAATGGCTGGCCAGCCCAACCCTCAGACCAGCTACATCCTGAACCGGCTGGGGATTGAACCGCCGGTCTATCTGGCGGATGTGCATCCCAGGGTGCGGGATGTGATCAAGCGTGATCCGGTCACAGCACCGCTGGATCTGCCTCTTAAAGATGCCCTGTTGATGTTTCACCGGCATTCTGTACGGGTGCTGCCGATTGTTGACACTGAAAACAGGCCGGTTGGGATCGTCTCACTGCTGAAGCTGTCCGAGAAATACCTGGTGGCTGGTACAGACCGCCGCCGCGGGATAGACAGCAGTCTTGTGGCCCTGGCCAGTTGTCTGGAGGCAGAGCTTCTTTCCGGTCAGCAGACAGACCAGATTGAGCATCTGCATCTCTTCATCGGTGCCATGACAGAAGAATCCTTCAGCAAGCGGATTGAAGGCTACAACCCGTCCAGCCTGCTGATATTGACCGGCGACCGCCCATCAATCCAGCAAGCAGCCATAGAAGCCGGAGTCAGGCTGCTGGTGATTACCGGTGGTATGCCTTTACGGGATGACCTGTTGCAGGCAGCCAGGGCAAAGGGTGTGACGGTATTTTCCACCCCCCATGATACCGCCAGTGCAGCATCCATAATCCGCCTGTCTACACCGCTTGCATGTTTTATTGAGCATAAGTTTGAGCAGATCGGTGTGATGGAATCACTGGAGCATCTGCGGCTGAAGCTGATGCACTCTGGCGAACCTGCGGTGATAGCGGTGGAAGAGGATGGCAGTATTGCCGGCGTGGCCACCAAGTCATCCCTTCTGACATCACTGCCCTATGCCCTGATTCTGGTGGATCATAACGAGCTTTCCCAGGCTGTGCCAGGGGCAGAAGCGGTTGAGATCCTGGCGGTGATTGATCACCACAAACTGGGCAATCCCCCCACAAACCAGCCGATTACCTTCATGGCTGCTCCTGTGGGCAGCACCTGCTCCATTGTGGCTTCTCTGTACCGTGAACGGGGGCTGACACCGGATCAGAAGACGGCGGCACTGCTGCTGGCTGGCATCATGTCCGATACGGTGATTCTGAAATCACCCACCACCACAAATCGGGATAAAGAGCTGGTGGCCTGGCTGGAACCGATAGCCGGACTTGACCATGCCAGCTTTGGCAAGGATATATTTGCATCCTGTAGCGGCTTTTCTGCCCATACAACCCTGGAGAAGGCTGTTCGGGCTGATTTCAAACATTTCTCTGCCGGTGAGACCTTATTTGGGGTAGGGCAGGTGGAG
>CAZRKG010000003.1:0-26136 GCA_964600635.1 uncultured Geobacter sp.
TTTTTTAAGGATGCCTCATGACTTTGCCTGTCCTGTATGACCCTGCTCAAATAAGTAGTTTTTTTCTGCTTGTCCTGCTCTACTTCCTGTTTTTTTCTGGCAATGTTTTTCTTTAACTGTTCTTTACGTACAGCTTCCTGCTCCAGTTTTTTCTTCAACAGGTGAAGCTCTTCAATTTTCTTGCTGTAGGCAGTAAAGGCCAGACGGTCAAACTCCAGAATTGCACCCATATAACGCATGTTTTCGGCCATCTGGGGGAAACTTTCCGATGAAAAAAGCATCCTTAAGGCTCCATACTCACCAGCTTTATAAAGAGAGGTCAGTCGCTTTTCAATCTGAACCTGTTTATGACGGGCTTCCTGGGTGGTTTTGCTAATCTCCTGGTTTATTTTAGAGATGTTTTCTTCGACCTTTTTCAGCTCGTCATCCAGTTTTTTAAGCTCTGACTCCCTTTGTGACAAAGTACGATTGATAGTACGCAACTCTGTTGAAACAGCAGATTCTACTCGCTTTGTTTTCTGGATAAGCTGCTGTTTAGTCTTGATCTCTTTTTTAACATTTTGCAGATCATCTTTTGGTGCTGACCATAGTGGTGCAGGATAGTACCAAAAGCTGCCATAAAACAGCATGGTCAGCACCAATATGTTTTTTACGTTAAATCTCACCCGGTTATCTCATTAATGAAGCGTCGTAATGCGGCCAGACTGCCAATAAAGCCTAGCAATACACCGGCAATAATCAGGCCGGCAACATATTCAAGCGGCAGAAATGACAGGCCGGCTGTAGCCGGGTTAAAGCTAAGAAAATTACTGGCATTGTGCAGGAAAAGCAGGTGCATACCCAATAAAAGCAGTATTGACAGCATACCACCGATCAGCCCCTGTATTAACCCTTCCAGTAAAAAAGGCAGCTTTATGAACAGACGGGTGGCACCGACCAGCCACATGGCCTCCAGCTCATCCCGACGGGCGTAGACAGTCAGTTGAATGGTGTTGGATACTATAAACACAACTGCCATCACCAGAAAACAGCCGGTCAGACCACCTACTATCCGTAAAAAAGTCAGAAATGTATTGAAACGACGTACCCATTCTTCACCGTATTGAATCTCTCCCATGCCAGGTATTGCTTGCAACTTCCTGACATAGGATTCAATTGCATCACTGCTGCGGTTGTCTTTTTTCAGGCTGATTTCAAAGGATGCCGGCAACAGATCTGTACGGATACCATCCAATAATGCCTCCTGTCCTTTCAGTCGGCCCTTGAACCGTTGAAACGCCTCTTCACGCCCGATCCATTTTACCTTTGCCGTGGCTGGCATTGCAGCAATTTTGCTTTTTAATTCTGCCTGTTGGTGCTGGGTTACATCCTTATCAAAATAGACGGTCACCTGTACCTTCTCGCTCCAGCTTTCTGCTGCACTGTCGAGATTGACAAACAGCAGCATAAACAGGGCGACTATCAGCAAGGCAAGGGTGATTGTTCCTACTGTAACAAGGTTAATGAATATGTTCTGCCGCATATTGTTAAGAGTTCGTGCTACAAAATAGCCAAGCCTGCTGCGGTTTTTTGGGGCTGTCATAGCGGGATGTCTCTTGTTATGACGCTGTTGCATCTGTCACCCCCTCTTCTATTGCTGCTGTTTCATCAAGCCTGCCATGTTTCAGGCGGATTAACTTGTAGTGGGAATGCTCAATCAACATCCTGTCGTGGGTTGCCACCAGTATGGTTGTACCCTTGACATTGGCATCTCTGAAAATCTTTATGATCTGGAGCTTGTTGGCATCATCCAGATTACCGGTCGGCTCATCAGCCAGCAGAATTTTGGGGCTGTGTACCAAAGCTCTGGCCAATGCCACCCGTTGCTGCTCACCACCGGAAAGACGTTGCGGATACATCCCGATCTTGTTTTCCAACCCCATCTGCCGCAGGATAAACATGACCCGTTTAGATATATCGCCGGAAGATAAACCACCCTGCACTTCCAGGGTTAAAGCAACGTTTTCAAAAACAGTTCTGCTTTGTAACAGCTTGAAATCCTGAAAAACCACCCCGATGTTTCTACGCAGATATGGCAGTTGTGATGTTTTAAGACGGCTTATATTCTGTCCGTCAATCAACACCTGACCACGGGTTGGCTCCAGGGCACCATAGACCAGACGCAGTAGTGATGTCTTGCCTGCACCTGATGGGCCGGTTAAAAAAACAAATTCACCTTTATGGATATGGGCGTTAATGTTTTGCAGTGCTGTGGCATCACTTTGATAAGCAAGGGATACATTGTGGAATTGGATCATGTCTGCACCAGGATAATCACTGAGAGGACAACACAAAAAGGGTGCCCGATGAGCACCCTTGTGGATTCAGATGGCGGGGTTGACGGGGCTCGAACCCGCGACCTCCGGCGTGACAGGCCGGCACTCTAACCAACTGAGCTACAACCCCTGAATTAAAATTGAACTGGCTATTTACACATAAACCACAAAAATTGCAAGCTATTTTATAACCGACAGCTACCACCCGTCACCTTCATCATCAGAATCTTCATACCCTTCTTCGCCATCAAAAAGGCTGTATTCTGATTCTTCTTCATCAAAAAAAGCTGTCTGATCATCATCTCCATTCTGATCAAAATGCCACTTGGATTGTTCTTCCGGCTCATCTTCTGCTTCAAACTTTGCCAACAGTTCAGGATCAGTACAGAAGCGGCCTTCCTTGAAGTTGCACTGCTCCAGTTCGCACAGGTCAAATAACTGAATCTCTGAACAGAGCCTTTGGGGCAGTTCTCTGGATGTTGTTGTGGCAGGTTCTACCATATCTTTTAACAGCCTGGAAAGACTCACTGACAAACTCCATTCAGGAACTCGGTTGCCTTGGCAACATCATCACGGCATCCGATGTATATTGGTGCCCTCTGATCCAGCCCTTCCGGCACCATATCAAGAATAGGAATACAGCCGTTTGTGGCAGCACCACCAGCCTGTTCAATCAGAAAAGCCATCGGGTTCAGCTCGTAAAGAAGACGCAGTTTACCATTAGGTGCATCGGCCAGGGCGGGATAGATGAAGATCCCCTTTCCTTTCATCAGCACCTGATTTATATCCGGCACAAAACCGCCGGAATAGCGTAGCTTGGCCCCTTTATCCTCCAGATAGCGGATGTAGGCTTCATTTTCAGGTGTGTACTTCTTACGCAGACCGCCTGGGGCATAGATGTCACCATAAGGCTGCATCTGTACATTATCGCGGGTCAGGGTAAATTCCATCAGATGGTTCATGGTAAATTCGTAAACACCCTTGCCAACAGAGTAAACCATGGATACCCGTGGCCCATATAGTATATACAGGGCACCCACCATCCTGCGACCGGGTTGCAGCAGATTATCTCCCTGGTAGATCGCAACAATGGTACCCACTGCCAGGTTAACATCAACAAGAGAAGAACCATCCAGCGGATCATAGGCAACCGAGAACATTCCCTGGGGATTGGTACTTACCTGGTAAATATCATCCATCTCTTCAGAAGCAATATTGCAGACAACACCAGAGTGGATCAGGCGTTTGCGTAAAATCCGGTCAGATAGCACATCAAGGGCAAGCTGTTCTTCACCATAAAGGTTAGATGTACCAGCCACGCCAAGATCACCGGTACGCACAGCGTTGATTACATATTTGCTCGCCTCTGCTATTTCACAGATCAGATGCACCAGATTATCACTGATATTCTGATCCCTCAGATGGCGACGCAGATCAACCTGAAATTTTGTACTGCCAGGTTTCTTACCCATATTTAAAGCCCTCCTTTTTAGTTTTATCAAAAATAGTATAGTGGTAATTAGTTTTCAAGGTAAATCAGGATAAAATGACTGTTTAATAAAGTCATTTCACCATCAATAAAGATGCCATATAGGTAATCAACCCATCCAGCATAAAAATGGCAAACAGGCTGTTAATTACCGCCCTTGTAGCTGCCTGCGGTACTTCTGTAGCACTTGTCCCCACAGAAACACCGGCACTGATACAAACAAGGGGTATGATCAGCCCGAAGGCAGTTGCCTTTGTAATCAGAATTATAACCTCACGTGGCCCCAACGAAGCCAGAATGCCCTGTATAAACTGGTCGTATGGGATATGCTGTCCCAGAGAAACAATCAGAAATCCGCCAATAAATGATGTCAGCACAAAATAGATTGTAAGCAGTACCACGGCAGTGGAAACACCTGCCACCCTGGGCAGAAACAGGTATCTTGCAGGAGATATTCCCATTCTGCACAGAGCTTTCAGCTCACCATTGATCTTCATGGAACCCAACTCAGCGGCAATGGCGGTTCCGCTTCTGGCAATGACAATTATGGCTGTCAGCAATGGGCCAAGCTCCAGAAAGATGACCCAGACCAGAACCTTGCCGGTAAGGGAACCGTTTCCACCACCAACCAGTCCCAATACCTGACTGACCACAACAGTTCCCAGGATCAATGCCACCATTATGATAATTTTAGCCGCTTCAAGACCAGTAAAGTATATCTGCTTGAATAAAACCTGTCTGATGGCAGGATTATCCAGAGCTGGTTTGCTGAACAGTGATTGCAGCATTTGCAGGAACAGGCTGTTAAGCGTTGCAAGGAACTGACAACGTTTCAGAATAAACGAGCCGGCCTGCTCCAGATATGGGGGTTTTTCGTCAGATTTCATAAACTGTGCCATCACGCAGCAGCTCTATCTGGCTGATACCAAGGGCAGCCAGTTCCTGTTTTATCTGTTCATAATGCTGAGGTTTGGGGTGGGTAATCAGAATACGCTTTGGCAGGTGGTCCATTTTAGCCAGCTCCTGTTCCAGCAGAGAGCAGCAAAGATGCTGGGTAATCAGTGCCATTGACTCCTGGCTGTTGGGAAAAGAAACCTCAACTATTAAAACATCGGCACCGGATGCGTACTGCCAGATCTGATCCGTAGGGCCTGTATCACCGGTATAAACCAGGCGCTTGCCCTTAGACTCGAGACAGTAGCCCACGGCAGGAACGTTGTGGTGAACAGGTATGGCAGTGATGTTGTAGCCAGGTGATTCTGGAGTTAAACCTGGCAGTGAGATCATCTGAAGAGTCTCTATCCTGTTAAAGCGGATCACAGGGTTATCCGGTGTGGGCAGAACAGAAAAATCAGGCCAGATCAGCCAGTTAAAGATATGATCCTGCATGGCATCTGTAATCTCATCTGTGCTGTAAATATCCACCATATGACGTAGGTTCTTGATAATAATATTGTCCGCCAGGGCAGGTATACTGCGAAAATGATCAAGGTGTGTATGGGTGACAAATATATGTCTGATAGCCCATTGTTCCTCTTCCTCCAGAACAGAGGTACAGGTGCCAGCATCCAGCATAAGAATATCATCAACCAGGAAACCTGGTGGATGAAAGCCCGGAAACTCTGCACCGGCACTGCCAAGTATACGTAACTTCATGGTTTATATGCTCCCCTCAAACGGCTGGCAACATGGGCAGAAATGGGTGCCCCGTTGTGCAAACCGCTCCTTAATTATCTCTGATCCGCACTTGACACAGGGCTGCCCTGCCCTGCCATAAACCGTAACCGGATAGGAACCAGCTTCAAACACACCATCTATATTTGCTCCCTTTGCCGAGACGGCAGTTGACAGTACATCAGATACAGCTTTGTACAGCCTGACCATTTCTGTCCTGGAAAGCTCTCCGCTTTTACGCAGAGGATGCAACCCCGCCTTAAACAGGGCTTCATCAGCATAGATATTGCCGATACCGGCCAGAAAGGCTTGATCCAGCAACAACGGCTTTAACTGGCGGTTTGTGGCAGACAGCCGCTTTAGAAACTGTTGTTGCCCTGTTTTCAGTGCATCAGGACCAAGCGTACTGGTCACCTGCTCTGGTTGTGACACCAGCCAGATTCTGCCAAAGGCCCGTGGATCATCAAAACGCAGCACCAGCCCCTGGTCAAGCTGAAAATAAAATCTGGTGTGCCTGATAACTGCCTGATCTTCCGGCAACAGGAACAGCCTGCCGGTCATCCGCAGATGCAGAGCCAGCCATACAACTCTTTGGTTATCCTCGGGCTGGATAAACCTGAAAAACAGGTATTTGCCATGCCGTACAACATCCTGACAAACCGCACCTGTCAACCGTTGCTCCAACTGCTGCTGATCACCATCTACAACAGAATTACGCAGAATGCAGACCTGCTGCACCTGCCTGTTGATAATTGATGGGTTGCTGCTGGTCAAGCATTGCAAAACCGATTCAACCTCTGGTAGTTCCGGCATTATTTCCCCTTGGCTATATATACGCCATCCCAGTCTGGTGGTGGCAGTTCCTGAAGATATTCGCCACAACGTTCACTGTAAAGCATGGATGGCCCATCTGAATATTTTGCAACCAGATCATCAAAGATCTGCCTTGCAGCCTCAAACTGCTGCTGCCGGTATTTTTCCAGCCCTTTTTCAAAATCCGGCAACAGCTCATGGTTCCTTACCATCAGCTCATAGATCAACACTGGCTTATGTTTTCCCTTTACCTTGACCAGATCCACCTTGCGGAAGACAAACCTGTTGGCTGGCACCTGTTTGAAGGTCTCCTCACTCACAAGAATATTTGTACGATAATATTTATTCAGGCCCTCAAGGCGAGAAGCAAGATTAACTGAATCACCAATGGCGGTATAATCAAAACGGATATCTGCCCCCATGTTGCCCACAATGGCAGGCCCGGTGTTGATCCCCACCCCAATATTAATGGTATGCATTCCCCGTTTGCTGAAGCCCTGGTTAAGTTGTTCCAGTTCATTCAGCATCTTAACAGCGGCCTGGCAGGCATGTGCAGCATGTCCTGGCAGATCAAGGGGGGCATTGAAGATAGCCATTACAGCATCCCCTATAAATTTATCAAGGGTGCCCTTCTCCTCCAGTACAATGCGGGTCATGGGAGAGAGATACTCATTCAATAAACTTACCAGTTCTGGTGGGGTCAGGCTTTCCGATACGGTTGTAAAGCCCCTAATATCGGAAAAGAGAATCGAGATTTCCCGTTGTTCTCCGCCCAACACCAGCTTGTCAGGGTTTTTCTCTATCTCCCGCACCAGATCCGGTGAAACATAGTTGGAAAAAGCCTTTTTAAGTTGTCGGCCTTTCCGTTCCACCACCAGGTTACGCCAGGCTTCGCTTCCCAGATATGTAATGCCAAGCCCCAATATCGGGTACAGCACGGTGGTATCATGCAGGTATCTGGCAAACAGAAAATAATTTCCGGTCAGGTAGAGGCCGATAATTCCACAGAAGGCAAGCAGGCTGCTGAAGGTGCCTGGCACAAAGGCCAGTGTCAACCCCAACAGTAATGGAATGCTCAGAATAGATGCAATTTCCAGCATCTGTGTATTGCCATCATAACGCAGAAACCTGTGTTCAATGGCATTGGCAGCTATGGTGGCATGCAGCTCTACCCCTGGCTGGGTTGCATCAAATGGGGTGGGCCTGATGTCATAAATACCGATTTCAGTGGCACCAACAAAGACTATAGTGTCTTTCAGGGCATCGGTCGGCAGGCGTTTGTGAACAATGTCTGTGGCAGAGATGGTGCGGAAGGTATTGGCAGGGCCATAGTAGTTAAGGGCCATGGTACCATCCTCGCGGGAGGGGATCTGCAAGGGGCCAATCTGGACTGTATCTATACCAAAGGGCTTTATATCCAGCATCAGGTCACTGCCGATATAGTGCCGCAGGGCCAGCATGGAAAGGGATGGATATATATCACCATTATGCAATAACAGCAAAATGGCACGGCGGTAAAGCCCATCACCATCTGGCTTGGCATTAAAGAAGCCTGAATCCAGTGCGTTAGATGTCAGTTCTGGAAGGTTTGCATCAAAGTTTTCATAATCGCTTAATGGAAGAACTTCTGTCCCTTCTGCCACTTTCATCAACCGAACAGCAGAGCGTTCCAGTTGCTCCATAACTGACTGGCTGATCTGCTGCTCTTCATTGCGGAAGAAATAACCCATAACAACATTGCCGGCCCTGCCGATGGCATCTGCCAGGGCCGCATCAGCCTGACTGTTCTGCGGTTCAGAAAAGACAATATCCAGGGCAGTTACCCTGGCACCATACCAGGCCAGGTTTTCAATCAGTTGTCCGGTAACCTCCCTTGACCAGGGCCAACGACCAACCTCTTTGATACTGTTGTGATCTATGGCCACAATCACGACACGATCATCCGGCTTAACAGGGCCGCGTATCCTGAAACGGGTATCTTTCATCCTGTAATCCAACTGCTGCAATGACTGCGGGGCCTGTTGATAGAGTGTAAGCACCACCATTGCAGACAAAAGCCCGATCAGGATGAATATCAGCCTTTTTTCCATACTAAATTCGGCTTAACGCTTCAGATTTTTAAGCAGTGTTCTGGCGTTGTTACGTTGTTTGCCATTGGGATATTTTTTCAGGTACTGCTGAAAACGTTGCCGTGCCTGATCAATCAGGCCGAGTTCGCTTAAAACCTGGGCAGCATTAAACAGGGCAAATTCTGCCTGGGGCAAGGCGGGATATTGTTCCAGCACCAGCAGGTATTCGGCCAGGGCCTGCTCAGGGTTATCTAAAAAGCGGGCATAAACAGCACCACGTTCCATATGGGCATCGGCCCGCACAGCTTCAATTTTTGTCAGATCCAATGCAATCTGAAACAGATTCAGTGCATCGTTATATTTACCGCTATCCGCCATATAGTGACCGTGATTGATATTCCAGCGGGCACAGATGTCAGCAATCTGACCAGAATCTGTCCATTCCTCTGGTGGCTGTGCTGCGGTAATGCCATCAAAAATCCCTTTGGCTTCTGCCAGTGGCGATCCCTGCTCCACCACAAACGGTTCGGCAGGAGGCAGACTGCGGGTATTCTGTACAAAGGTTGCTGCGGTTAAAGGCTGTTCATTGCCTGAACCGTCACCAGATATGCTCACTGTGCCATAATTACCAAAAAACAGGTTGGCCTGGCCCTGGGAGAGCATCATAAATTCAGTACCCTTAATGCCTGCCACTGCTGTGCTGCTTTTAACTGTCATGCCGCTTTGCCTGCCGCCAAACTTAACCACAGAGGCCCGGAATTTACCCTCGGTCAGCCTGAAGTTCCCCTCCCGTTTTTCATCGGTCAGAAGAAAGTTTGTTACTTCAAACTCGGTGTTATTGGCCAGAGTGAACTTGCTTCTGTCATTCAGGGTCAGCTCTATCCAGCCTTCCGGGCCGGTCTTAAGCCAGGTGCCGACATTGACATCAGCCCCTTTGGCAAGGGCTGTGTACGGCAAGCCAGCTTTGGAACGAACAAATGTCTGCCCGTTAAGGCCGGTAATCTGCCCCACCGGTGCAGCTCCCCAGACAAAAACAGGCAAAATCAGGGTCATCAATAATGTGAGCAACAGTAAAAAACGTTTCATGATACACCTCTTTTAAATACTTTCAGATTGTGATCAGATAAAACCTGTACCTGATTGTATCAGCATTTCACAACTAGTCAATTTCTGCTATTATCCAGTTGGTACTATCTGAAGGGAATGGGTCATGAGCCATCCAGTGGTTAACATAAACAGATTTAAACGCCAGCTTGAATATCGTAACAGGCTGATGGAAAAAATCAGTGAGATCCACTCTGCTGACAACCTGAATACTATTTTACTATTTATAAAAGATAGTATTGCAGAGCTTATGAATGCCCAGCGTATTACCATCTACCTGGCTGATGCAAAGCGTAACATACTGTTTTCACGGGTGCTTTCCGGCAAGGAAATCAAACAGATTGTTGTGCCGATCTCAGATACCAGCCTGGCTGGTTTCTGTGCCTTAAGTGGTAATGTGCTCAGTTTAAAAGATGCCTATGATGAAAATGAGCTGCTTCAAATCAGCTCGAATCTGAAATTTGACAAAACATGGGATCAGAAAAGCGGATTTAAAACCTCCCAGGTTTTATGCGTACCGATGCGGTTTCAACGTCTTTTGATCGGCGTAATTCAGATCATCAACAAGCAGTCCAACACTCCTTTTGATAACAATGACATTTCCTATACCCTTGAATTGGCAGCCTCCCTGTCCATTGCAATCCATAATATTCACCGGCTGCAATCCACAAGCCGCATAATCCGCCAACGCAGTCGGTACCATTATCTGATAGACAACAACCTGCTGGACGAAAAACAGATTGAAATACTTGCCGGCCACCCTGATGTCAGCAAAAAAGGGCTGGATACGGTCATTATGCAGGAGTACAAGATCCCCAAAGAGGAGATGGCCAGATCACTGTCAATTTTCTTTGGCACTGAATTTATAGGCTATGATCCAGCCAGTTTACCAATGGATGGAGAACTGCTGAAACGGGTTAAGTCAGCCCGCCTGGTCAGTGAGCATTGGGTGCCATACAAGGTGGAAAACGGCATACTGTATATTGTGATGGATGATCCCACAGATCTGGCCCGTCAGGATATGATTAAGTTCATCTATCCTGAATACAAACGGATCATCTATTTTGGTGCCTTCAGGGAAGATATTCGAGGTTACATCAGCCTTTTCTACGGTAAAGGCGGGGCAATTATTGCTGGCGGCAGCATTGATGATCTGCTTAACAAGCTGGATACCACCGAAGAACCTGAAATTGAGCAGGAATCATCCAGGGTTTCGGAGCAGGACAGTGTAATTGTACAACTTGTGAACAAGATTATAATTGATGCAGTCCAGGCCAGGGTGTCTGACATACATATAGAACCATACCCGGGCAAGGATGATGTACTGGTTCGTTTCAGGACAGATGGCAGATGCAAGGTTTATCAGCGAATCCCCTATAAATACAAATATGCCATTCCATCTCGGATCAAAATCATGTGCGGTCTGGATATTTCTGAGCGACGCAAACCACAGGATGGCAAGATAGATTTCAAAAAATTCGGTCCGCTGGCAGTTGAATTGAGGGTAGCCACTGTACCAACTGCCGGACAACTTGAAGATGTGGTTATGCGGATTCTTGCATCAGGCGAGGCGGCCCTGCCCTATGACAAGCTGGGGCTGACCGAGCGAAACAGCAGGCTACTGCTTGAGTGCATCCGCCAGCCATACGGGTTGGTACTGGTGGTTGGCCCGACCGGCTCTGGTAAAACCACAACACTGCATTCAGCTATTTCTGTTATAAACACCCCTGAAACAAAGATCTGGACTGCTGAAGATCCGGTGGAAATTACTCAGCGTGGGTTGCGGCAGGTACAAGTTCACCCCAGAATCGGCTTCACATTTGCGGCAGCCCTGCGATCATTTCTGCGGGCTGATCCTGATGTGATTATGGTGGGTGAGATGCGTGATCAGGAAACAGCGGAAATAGGGGTGGAATCCTCATTAACCGGCCACCTGGTCTTTTCCACCCTGCATACCAACTCTGCACCGGAAACTGTCACCCGTCTGCTGGATATGGAGCTTGACCCCTTCTCTTTTTCCGATGCGATTCTCTGTATTCTTGCCCAAAGGCTTTGCCGCAGGCTTTGTGACTGCAAGCAGGAATATAAGCCAGACCAGAAAGAGCTTGAAGAGCTGATCCATGAATATGGGCTGGAAAGCTTCAAACAAACCGGCATCAATCCTGCTGAAATCAGGCTCTGCAAGGCCATTGGCTGTAAAAAGTGCGATCAAACCGGCTATAAGGGCCGGTTGGGCATCCACGAACTGCTGCTAGGTACTGATCAGATGAAGACCCTGATCAAACGAAAGTCAGAAATTGAGATGATCAGACAACAGGCAATTAAAGATGGTATGACCACCTTGAAGCAGGATGGTATTCTGAAGTGTATACAAGGACTTACAGACCTTAAAGAGGTTCGCAGGGTTTGTATAAAGTAAATGAAAAGGAGGTGATCAAGTAATGGCAACCTGGAAATGTGAATGTGGTTTTTCAAAAGAAGGTCGTTGCAAGCCGCAAAAATGCCCACAGTGTGGTGAAAAAGGTAAATTTGCAAAGGCAGAGTAATTAAATCAGGAAAGCCTCCCCAGTAAATGAGGAGGCTTTCCTGTCAGATTTGATTGGTTGAAAACTGGCCACAAATAAGTTGTAATGCTTCTATGTATGGCTGAACTTAAATTTACCTGCAATTAAAGTTTATGCAATATGGATCAGGCTTTACAAATAAAGGGATGGTACAGAAAAATGTCGATAGTATGGCGTGAAGAGCTGGAAACAGGGGTAGCCGAGATTGACGAACAGCATCAGCATCTGATCAACTCATTTAATGACTTTATAGCTGCCTGCCGCAGGGGTGAAGGAACACAGGAACTGCTTAAATTATATGACTTTCTTGGCAAATATGTGATTTTTCACTTTGAAACAGAGGAAAGAATACAGGAAGCCACCAACTACCCTGAATACGCAGCCCACAAAAAACAACATCAGTGGCTGGTTGATAAAATCTGGGAACTGAAAATTGATCTGGAAGATGACAAGGCCAGCCAACTGACCCATGTACTGGAGATAAATAACATCCTGGTTAACTGGCTGATTAATCATATCGGTGGTTCAGATATGCAGTTTGGCAAATATCTGAAGCAGATCGGATATATAGAAAATTCAGTCAGTTAGTACTGACATGCTCAGTACTCAGTTGAAGTCAATCATGGGCTGTTCCGCAGTATCTGCAAACTGCATATCTCCAGGGATAGATACCACCGCATTTGTTACATTTTCTGAAATGTCCCTCTACTTCCTGCTCTGGTTTTTTAAACCACAGTATAAAGGCAAAAATCGGCAGAGGTGCCGATATAAGTCCCCATAACCACGGGTTTTTACCCCTGCTATGGGCCAGCCTTGCACCGGCAAAACCAGGTATTCCAAACACAATCAGCAGATACAGATACTCTTTCCAGCCCATTTCAAGCCCCCATTTCTGTTTTCAGTAGATCCTGACCCCTGCATACCCGACTACCTGACGCATATCTCCATTAACTTCACCGCTGTTGGTGTAATCTGTCAACTCGGCAGTGGTGGCACCCAGTTGTCTGGCAGCTATCAGCATGACTGCCGTTGGTACCACACCGCACATTGTAACCTTTTTACTGCGAGCAGCTTCCAGCATACCCTGTGGATCAAAGGCCAAAAGCCGCTCCAGCACCAGGCTGTCCTTTTGCCGTGAGACCTGGTCAGATTCATAATGATTCATATCTGAGCTGGCCAGAATCAACGGATTTTCACCAGACTCCTTAATGGCATCTGCCAGCCCCTTCCCCAGATATTCACAACCGGCATAATCACCAAAGGCCATACTTATGGGAACTATCTTCAGGTCGTGCCGCAGATACTGTAAAAACGGCAACTGTACCTCCAGAGAATGTTCATTGGCATGGGCAAGGCTGTCTTCAGTCACCACTGGCAGATGTTTTTTTATCAGTCCGGCCAACTTTTTATCCAACTGAACCAGCCCCAATGGAGTTTGCCAGTAATGTTCCGGTGCCAAGGCAGCCAAGGCACCAGCACCACGGTGGTTAGGCCCCAGCAGAATTACGGTTGATGGTATTTCCACAGAAGCCAATAATCTGCCAGTAACTCGGCCTGAATAAACATAACCGGCATGGGGAGAGACAACGCCAATCACCTTTTTTGTAATGCTATTGTCTGGAATCAGCCCTTGCAGCTCCATTTTAAGTTGTTCTGGACTGCCAGGGTAAAACTGTCCTGCAAACTTAGCCTGACGAATCATATCTGCTCCTGTTCTGCTTGCAGTGGCAGCTCCTCCTGCACTTCAAAGCTGGGAACTTCATCCAGGGCATTAATCTCACGCAGGGTTGGCAGCCCTTTAAGGTCTCTCAGGTTAAAAATCTCCAGAAAATCCCTCGTGGTTCCATAGATGATTGGCCGACCAGGTATATCCTTTTTACCAAGAATTTTGACTAAACGTTTATCAAGCAAAGTTTTTAGTACACCACCACTATCAACCCCACGCAGGTACTCGATCTCTTGCCTGGTAATCGGTTGCCTGTAGGCCACAATTGCCAGTGTCTCAAGGGCTGACTGTGAAAAACGGACCGTCCTCACCTTTGACAGCCTGGTTATGTACGGCATCAGTTCAGATATAGTCCGCAACTGCCAGCCACCTGCCACCTCCAGCAGTTGCAGACCAGATTGGCGAAGGGAAATTTCATCGGCAAGCTCCAGTAAAGCCTGACGGATTTCGGTACGTTCAAACTCTTCCAGCAAATCAGACAACCTGTCCAGGCTGATCGGCTCTTCAGAGACAAACAGTAACCCTTCAAGAATGATTTTAAGTGGCAACCTGCTCATATTCTTCACCGTTTTCATCGGAAGGTGCTGCGGGCATCAGATAAATCGGCCCATGTTGATAATGCTGAATCACCTTTAGCAGCCTGATTCTGCAAAGTTCCAGCAAGGCCAGAAAGGTTACAATCATCTGTTCCCTGTCTGGCATCTGGTCAGAAAACAGTTCCTCAAATGACAGGGACTGTCTGCCATCCAGACTGCTCAGGATCTGGCTGATGGCATCAACAATGCTGAGGGCTTCGCGGGAAGCCACTTCATGGGCCTTGGTGAGTGGCATCTTCAACAGCAGTTGTCTGAATGCCTCTGCCAGTTGGTACAGATCCAGCTCCAGAGGGCTGTCATCCGCTGGTACCAGTTCTGTTAACTGTTGTTGACAAACCCGTTTGAACTGCTGCCGTCCAAGCAGCTCCCGCTCGCCAAGTTCCAGCCCGGCATCACGGTAACGCTGGTATTCAATCAGTCGCCGAACCAGCTCTGCCCGTGGATCTTCCTGCTCTTCCTCCCCCTCTTCCGGTTCTGGCAAAGGCAACAGCATCTGAGATTTGATCTGTAGCAATGTGGATGCCATCACAAGAAAGTCACCTGCCAGATCAAGGCTGAATTCCTTCATTATTTTAATGTAATCAAGATATTGGCGGGTAATCAGGGCGATCGGAATATCATAAATATCTACTTCGTTCTTGCGAATCAGGTGCAATAAAAGGTCAAGGGGGCCTTCAAAGGCATCCAGCTTGATGCTGTAGCCCTGAACAGCCCCCTCAAAAACAGAAGTTATCCCCTGTTTGCCTGCTTCAGGCATTGGCTTAAACCTTCAGTGCTGCACGCACTTCCTGCATGGTATTTTGTGCTGCCTGGGTGGCCTTACGGTTTCCTTCGGTCAGCAGATCAGCAATAAAGTCAGGATCCTGGGCCAGTCTTTCACGCTCTGCCCTGAAAGGTGCCAGTTGGTTATTCATACTGTTAATCAGGATTTTCTTGCAATCAACACAACCGATTTCTGCCTTCTTGCAGGCCGGAATGATCTCATCCAACTGATCCTGAGCAAGGTAAATCCGGTGCAGGTTAAAGGCAACGCACTGGTCAGGATCACCAGGATCAGCCCGCCGGATACGCTGGGTGTCAGTTACCATTCCCTTGATTTTAGTGGCTGTTTCTTCAGCAGTTTCTGAAAGGTAGATGGAGTTGCCGTAGGATTTACTCATCTTGCGGCCATCTAGCCCCAGAAGTTTGGGGGTTTCCGTCAACAATGCCTCTGGTTCAGGAAAGACCTGGCAGTTGTAGAGGTGGTTGAAACGGCGGGCAATCTCCCTGGTGATCTCCAGGTGTGGCAACTGGTCATGGCCCACCGGCACCCGTAATGCCTTGTAAAGAATAATATCAGCCGCCATCAGCACCGGATAACCAAGAAAACCAAAGGTGGAGAGATCACGCTGCTCAATATTTTCCAGCATTTCTTTATAGGTTGGGTTACGCTCCAGCCAGGAAACAGGTGTGATCATCCCCAGAATCAGATTCAGTTCAGCATGTTGCACCACCTGGCTCTGTTCAAAAATCACACATTTTTCAGGATCAAGCCCAAATGCCACCCAGTCCAGCACCATCTCTCTGGTGGAACTTTTAATGTTGGAAGTGTCTGCATATTCAGTAGTCAGCGAATGCCAGTCAGCAACAAAAAAAAAGCAGTTAAACTGCTCCTGCATCTTGATCCAGTTTTCCAGAACACCGTGGTAATGGCCGATATGTAGCCGCCCGGTGGGACGCATTCCGCTGACAACCAACTGCTTTTGCATAGATTTACTTCCTTTTTATAATTTGTAGACAATTGAAACTTGCTGCTCTTACATGACCCTGAAAGTGGCTGCTTTAAACACCAGACCACTGTATGGCCCTGCCAGTAGTTTGGTTCCGAACAACAGCATAGGTGACAACACATACTGAAAAACCGGCGTAAAAAACACCAGCAATATAATCAATATCATCCCGTATGGCTCTATTCTACCCAAGGCCCTGGCCTGATTGTAGGGGAGAATTCCCATCATGACCCTGCCGCCGTCAAGAGGAGGTATCGGGATCATATTAAAAAAGGCCAGTAGCAGATTGATATAGATTGAAAATGCAGCCATGTAGCTGAGTGGCTGTAAAATAAAACCTGCACTTTTAGCTATATCTGGACTAAACAACAACAGCCGCAAAAGCAGGGCCGAAAGCAGAGCCAATGCAATGTTTGTGGCCGGACCGGCAATTGAAACCCAGATCATATCTTTTTTAGGATCACGCAGGTTCTGGACAGTAACCGGCACTGGTTTGGCCCAGCCAATCCCAACAATCACCAACATTAAAACACCAAATATATCAATATGTTTTATGGGATTTAGGGTTAAACGCCCCAGCATTTTAGCCGTAGGATCGCCATAACGCCAAGCAACAAAACCGTGGGCCACTTCATGGCAGGTAATGGCCAGAAGTCCTGGCACCAGCATTATTGACAGCTTGAACAGTATATTTTCCATTTCAGATGCTTTCGCTAAATATCATAGTACAGTGCAAACTCCAGCGGTACAGGACGCATCCTGACCTGCTTTACCTCAGATTCCAGCTTGTATTCAATCCATTTTTCAATCACATCAGGGGTAAAAACATCACCCCTCAGCAGAAACTCATTGTCCTCATCCAGTGCTCTTAACGCCTCTTCAAGGCTGTCTGGAGCAGTTGGAATATCCTTCAGCTCCTCTGGAGAAAGTCCATAAATATCCTTGTCCAGCGGCTGCCCGGGATCAATCTTGTTTTCAATGCCATCCAGACCAGCCATCAACATGGCTGCAAAAGCCAGATAACCGTTGCAGGCCGGATCAGGAGTACGGAATTCTATACGTTTGGCATTAGGGCTGGTTGACATCATTGGAATACGTAATGATGCCGAGCGGTTACGGCTTGAGTACGCCATGTTGATAGGTGCTTCAAAACCAGGTACCAGCCGTTTGTAAGAGTTGGTGGTGGGGTTGGTAATGGCACAGAGAGCCTTTGCATGTTTGATAATACCACCAATATACCAGAGGGCCATCTGAGACAGACCGCCGTACTTGTCACCGGCAAACAGGTTCTGACCGTCCCTCCAGATGGATTGGTGGCAGTGCATACCAGAACCGCTATCACCAAACAAAGGTTTAGGCATAAAGGTTGCGGTCTTGCCATTACGACGGGCTACATTCTTTATGACATATTTATACCACTGTAGCTGATCAGCAATATCCACCAGGGATGAAAAACGCATATCAATTTCGGCCTGACCACCGGTGGCAGCCTCATGGTGCTGACACTCTACCCTGATGCCGACTTTTTGAAGCTCAAGTACCATTTCATTTCTTAAATCCTGCTGGGAATCTGTTGGAGAGCAGGGAAAATACCCCTCCTTGTAGCGTGGTTTGTAGCCAAGGTTGGGATTTTCCTTGCGACCGCTGTTCCAGGCACCCTCCGCAGAATCCACCATGTAGAATGCCTTGTTAGATCTGGAATCAAAACGAACTTCATCAAAAATAAAGAATTCAGGCTCTGGTCCAAAAAATGCTGTATCACCAATTCCGGTGGACTTCAGGTAGGCTTCTGCCTTACGGGCAATGTTACGGGGATCGCGGGAGTATTCTTCTTTTGTGATCGGATCAAAAATATTGCAGATCAGTGACAGAGTCGGTACTGCAATAAATGGGTCCATTTTGGCAGTATCGGGATCGGGCAAAAGGATCATATCAGAGGCATGGATCGGTTGCCAGCCACGGATAGACGAACCATCAAAGCCCTGCCCCTCTTCAAATCTGTCTTCATCAAACTCTGTAATCGGCACTGAAACATGCTGCCATGTGCCGATGAAATCCAGAAATTTGTAGTCGACCATCAAGGCACCATTTTCTTTTGCAAATTCAAGCACCTGAGTTGGTGTCATTAAATTACTCCTTTAATATTTACAGTGCGTCTTCACCTGTTTCACCGGTTCTGATTCTGACCAAAGCCTCCACAGGGGTTACAAAAATTTTACCATCCCCTATCCGACCAGTTTTAGCTGCTTTTTCAATGGCTTCTACAGCCTTGGGTAAAATCTCTTCACTGACAACGATCTCAAGCTTGATTTTAGGTATGAAATCCACAACATACTCGGCACCACGGTACAGCTCGGTATGACCTTTCTGTCTGCCAAAGCCCCGTACTTCACTGATGGTTATCCCCTGAATTCCGATCTCATTCAGAGCCTCCTTAACATCATCCAGTTTAAACGGCTTTATGATTGCCTCTACTTTTTTCATATTTATTACCTTGAATCCTTGTCAGAAATCTGCAAGCTCTTTGAGTTCCTTGATAATCTCTACCTGACGCTGATTGATGTAGTGGGCCAATGCCTGTTGAGCATTAAATTCCGGGTGGAACTCCATAATACAGACATAGGGAGGTTTCTCACCAATAATACTGGAAACTATGCAACGTGCCATGACGTTCCGCAAAGGCTGTCCATCGGAGGAAACCAGTTTGAGATTGGCTATGACTTCCATGGCAGATTCAAGTCCACGAATCTCAGGTGTGTTAAGTGCTATTCCACCCAGGGAAATGTCTTTAATACTGGCTTTAATAGGATCTGCATCTTCAGCTACAATCAGATCTACGTCAGCATTTTTACCATCAAGATCAACCCGTACAAAACGTCGTTGATCAGAACGGATTTTGGCATACCGGAAGTTGGTTAAAATAGTCTTCTTTTTAGATACATTGACATAAAAAGCCTCGCCCACCATATCATCTTTGACACTATTTTTTTCATGGGCACGGATCAGTACACTTTTTTTAATGTTAATAACTTTGGCCTGATACTCATGAATATCAAACTCTGCCATGCCATTTTCAACTGATAGTAACTTGGCATCGTAAGATACCGGCATCTCTTTATAATAATTAAGGAAAGAAAACTTCTCCCCTACCATATCCTTCAAAAATTGAACAATGACAAGGCCATCTTCACGTTCACTGCCCCGCACGACCTTATCATAATAAATAACCGACATATCGGACTTCCCCTCTCCCCCGAAAGTACGAAATAACCAACTGTAATTGCTTTATATTTATGAAGCGTGTATAGACTGTAAAACTTAAAATTTGTATCAGAAATAAACTGCTATAACAAGTAAGAATACTATGCAGGTGATAACAGATGCAATCACAACTGAAAAAGTTTCAACATCTCTTAATGGCAGAAGCCTGTGTAGCACAGGAGCAGATCGGATTAGCAGCACAAAATCAATCCACGTTCCTTGCTGGTGCGGCTGACCTTACAGAAATGGCATCAGTTCTATTGCAAGCCCTTGGTTGTGCTGCTGTAATTATAGCTGCCCCCAGCCACCCGATGATGGAGTTTTTACTGCCTCATCAGCCAGACAACATACAAAAGCTATGCCCACGGGATTCTGAATCAGTAGCTTCACTGCACGATATTCCCGTTGTCTACCATAATGATGACAAATTACTACTTACAGCGGCCATTAAATCTGCCCTTGAAAAAAGAAAAGGCTGTTTTGTTGAAGGTTTGGGAATTGTCAGCCAGGCATCATTAACCGTTGAACAGGCTTATATAACATGGTCCTCAATTCTGCACGCCTTAACCATCAAGTATTTAAGTGATATTTTAGCTGATGGAACAAAATCTGACTATGAAACAGAGTGTATCAGACGTTACCTTGAAAACATGCCTGCTATAAATGTAGCTGCCAGCCCTGAAAACCAGCCCGACATCTTTAAAGATGATGACCGTATTAGAGCGGAAATGGTCAAAATTGGCCGACAAACCATCAAACTGGGATTAGTTGATTCGTTTTTTGGTAATATTTCCTGTCTGGCCGAAGATCGGCTATATATCTCGCAAACAGCAGCACGGCTGGATGAGCTTGAAGGTCAGATTGACTGTATGTTGTCGGGTAACAGATCTACATCTGCTATTACTGCATCCAGTGAACTGCCTGCACACCATGCTGTATTATCTGCTACCGCTGCAAAGGTTTTACTGCATGGCCATCCACGTTTCTCAATTATAATGAGCTTTTTTACCACCAGAACAGATGACAATGGTTTTGACTGGCTTGAAAATCTGCCGGTTGTTGATGGTGAAAGCGGAATTGGCGGACTGGCTGAAAACCTGACCAGGGGTTTTACAGAAACAGATACCAAGGCAATTGTTGTACGTGGCCACGGAATTTTTGCAATCAGTAATACTGATTGCTTATCAGCACTTAAAAACCTTGCAGACGCAGAAAATACCTGCCGTAAACTATTCTATAACCGACTAACCGCTAAAATATAAAAAGGCGAGGTAATTACCTCGCCTTTTTAAACAATCATCAGGGCCTAAAAGTATTAATTAACAGCCACCGGTTTTACGGAACAGTTTGGATACTTTGCTTCCATCATCATATTTGATACGAACTTCATCGCCTACAACAATACGCTTGTCACCAAATTTATCCAGTGTGATTTGATCCTTAACGATAACTTCAAGATTGTTACCCTTGTTATCCTTCAGAGTAACTGTTGCTGAATCTCCCTTAACATCTATTTTTTCAATAGTGGCAATAGCCTTAAGTTCAGCAGCAGAAGCCAGGGAAGAAACAGAAAGTACAGCAGCCATAAGAAAAACAGACAGAATCTTTTTCATAGTGTGTTTTGCTCCTTTGCAAAATAAATTTTATTAAAAATAGCAAATTCTTGTTTCATTAGCAAGTTATTTTTAGAATTTCTGAGCCCTGCCCTGCTGTTTGAAAAATGATTTCAGCATGATTTTTAACTGTTCAACTCAACTATTTCTTAAAGGATTTTCCAGTAAAAAGCCTGGCACAAACATTACCTGACCGTGACATTTAATTTATTGGTTAAACTGGTCACAACTTTTTGGTGTAATTTCTGCACATCTTCATCGGTTAAAGTCCGTTCCTGTGATCTATAACGCAATCTGAGTGCAATACTTTTATTTCCTGCTGGAATTCTATCTCCCTGATACAGGTCAAAAATACTCACATCCTCCAGCTCTTTAATCCTGGCAGCCCTGACACATTCGATCAGCTCTGTTGATGGCAGTTCAAGGGGTGCCAGCAAAGCCAGATCGCGAACACTATCAGGAAAACGTGACGGAGTACGGATTTCAGACAATCTACCTGCCAGTTTGACTAATAACTCAAAATTGAGCTCAAAGTAGTAGGCTTCATGCTCAATCTCAAAACTGTCAAGCACGTCTGGATGCAACTCACCCATGCTGCCAAGACAGGTTTCGCCAGCCATGATCCAGCAACATTTGCCAGGATGGTAAAACGGCTCAGGGCTGTCTGATGACCATTTTACATCGTTAATCTGCAATAGACACAGCAGGCTTTCCACAATCGCCTTAACATCAAAGAAATCAACTTTCTCTGGCTGGTGACACCAGAGTTCAGGCTGTCTTAGACCACTTAAAAAACCTGCACAGAAGATCGATTCTTCCGGCATCTCCTCACCATCAACAGCCTGATAGATGCGACGCATCTCAAACAGCCTTAAATCCAGGCTGCGAAAACTTATGTTTCTGGAGGCTGTATCCAGCAATCCTGGCAGCAGGCTGGTACGCATAACAGCCAGTTCAGCAGCAATCGGGTTGCAGAGTTTAATGCTGTTACAGCGTGGATCATCCTTCTCCAACAGCCTGGCTGTGGCATCGGCAGAAATAAAGCTGAAGTTCACCACCTCATTCATACCAGATGCAACAAAATGGTTACGCACCAGCTTTTGCAGACTCTGGTGTTGACCAAGACTCTCTGAAACCACGCTGGCCAACGGCATGGTGGCTGGTATCTGATCAAAGCCATTCAAACGGCAGATCTCTTCAATCAGATCCACCTCCCGTTCAATATCAACACGGTAGGATGGAATACCGATCTGTAGATTACCATTTTCAATCGGCTGAACATCAAACTCAAGGTTCCGAAACAAGTCCGCCATCCGCTCAGAACTTAAATTCAGACCAAGCAGTGAGTTGGCCCGCTCTGGCCTGAAGGTAACGGAGACCTGTTGCCTGGGTGCAGGAAAGTTATCCACAATTCCCTGGGCTATTGTTCCACCTGAAAGCCTTGCAATCAATACAGCAGCTCTGTCCAGGGCCTTTGGAACCATCTCAAGGTCTGCACCACGTTCAAAACGGTGGGATGATTCAGTATGCAGGCCAAGTCTCTTGCTGGTACGTCTGATCGTAGGCGGGTCAAAAAAGGCACTTTCCAGCAACACATCAGCACTGTCACTATTGATGCCGGAGTTTTCACCGCCCATAATTCCGGCCAGGGCCACAGGACGCTCTGCATCACAGATCAAAAGGTCTGTATTTTGCAGATTATGCTCCAGCCCATCCAGAGTTTTGAATTTTTCGCCATCCACTGCCCTGCGGACAATTATTTTTCCTGCTGTAACCTGACTGTAATCAAAGGCATGCAGAGGATGTCCCAGTTCAAACATCACCAGGTTGGTAACATCCACCACATTGTTGATGGAGCGAATACCAACAGCATTCAGGCGTTTTACCAGCCAGGCTGGTGAAGGGGCGATTTTGCAGCCTGATATGAAACGTGCCGAATAACGTGGGCAAGCCAAGGAATCTTTAATGGTTACTGATACCTTGCTTGATACCTGCTCACCGTATTCCTGCACCACCACCGAGGGATGGCGAACCTTTACACCCAGTTTGGCAGCTATCTCACGGGCTACACCGATAATACTCAGACAGTCCGCACGATTGGGGGTCAGCCCAATCTCAAAAACAGTATCCTTAAGACCCATTGCATAAAAGAACGGTTTGCCAAGCTCAAGATCTTCCGGCAACACCATGATACCAGCACTTTCATCTGCCAGCCCCAACTCCGATTCCGAGCAGAGCATCCCGCAGGATTCTTCTCCACGGATCTTGGAGCGTTTGATTTTGAAGTCACCTGGCAGGACAGTGCCCACCTGTGCCAGGGCAACGGTATCACCCTGCTTAAAATTCTGGGCACCGCAGACAACAGACAGAATTTCCTTGCCATTATCAACCTTGCAGAGAGAAAGCTTGTCAGCATTGGGATGCTGGACTTTCTCCACCACACGGGCCACCACCACCTGGTCCATATCATGACCGATCAGCTCAACCCCCTCCACCTCAAGGCCAAGCATAGTCAGCAGATCAGCCAGTTCTTCAGGTGGCAGATCAAAATCCACAAACTCCTTCAACCAGTTATAGGTAACTTTCATATCTTCACCTGGTCCTTAGAATTGACGCAAAAAGCGGACATCATTTTCAAACAAAAGCCGCATATCATTTATGCCATATTTAAGCATTGCAATCCGCTCTACCCCCATACCAAAGGCAAAACCGGTGATCTGCTCCGGGTCATAGCCAACCTGACGGAACACCTCAGGATCAACCATGCCTGCCCCCAGAATCTCCAGCCAACCGCTATTCTTGCAGACTCGGCAACCATTGCCACCACAGATTACACAGGCAATATCCACCTCTGCCGATGGCTCGGTAAAGGGGAAAAAGCTGGGCCGCAGTCTTACGCCGGTCTTCTGCCCGAAAAGTTGGTTTGTAAATGTGGTCAGAATACCTTTCAGATCTGCAAAGGATACTTTTTTGTCCACCATCAAACCCTCCACCTGATGAAACATGGGCGAATGGGTGGCATCGGAGTCACAGCGGTAAACCGTACCTGGTGCGATGATCCTGACCGGTGGTTTCTGCTTCAACATGGTGCGGATCTGCACCGGCGAGGTATGGGTGCGTAAAAGCAGTTGGTTTTCAACAAAAAAAGTATCCTGCATATCACGGGCAGGGTGTTCTGGCGGAAAGTTCAGGGCTTCAAAGTTATACCAGTCCTGCTCAATCTCTGGCCCTTCAGCCACTGAAAAACCAAGCCCTGCAAAGATTTCGGAAACCTCTTCAATCACCAGGGTAACCGGATGCTTGCTGCCACGTGGCCGACCTCGGCCTGGCAGGGTCACATCAATCCGTTCTGTTGCAAGCCTGCGGTTAATGGCTTCATTGCGGGTTTTTTCAAGGGCCTGCTCCAACAAAGTTTCAAGGTCATCCTTAACCTTATTGACAAGCTGGCCAACCTTGGGACGATCCTCTGGTGATAATGCCCCCAGACCCTTCATAAGTCCGGTCAGTTCACCTTTACGCCCCAAAAAACGAACCCTGATCTCTTGCAGATTCTCTTCAGTTGTTGATGAAGAAATGGCATCCAGAGCCTGCTGACGTAATTGTTCCAACTGTTCCTTCATATAAAAGTCCTTTTATCTTGATTAGCTTGATAGCTGCTGAACGACAAAAAGGGACGAGAGTAGCCACTCCCATCCCTTTTTGTCTTACAATCAATTAGTTACAGTTGTGCCTTGGCGATGGATGTAATCTCCGTAAAGGCATTTGGATCTGAAATAGCAATGTCAGCCAGTACTTTACGATCAATCTGGACATCAGCCTTCTTCAGACCATGAATGAACTTGCTGTAGGACAGTCCGTTAAGTCTGGCAGCAGCATTGATCCGCACTATCCAGAGGGCACGAAAGTCACGTTTTTTAACACGACGGTCACGGTAGGCGTACTTTAGGGCACGATCTACAGCCTCGGTTGCACTACGGAACAGTTTGCTGCGGGCACCACGATAGCCTTTTGCAAGGTTCAGAATCTTGTTACGACGTTGTCTGGTTTTAAAACCACCTTTTACTCTCGGCATCTTCTACTCCTTCAGGTTATATTACCCGATCCGCAAGGGGCCGTTTCCTCGCGGTTCTGGGCCGTCACCACAGCAGTAGTGACTATATCGGTTATTCAGTTCCAGATCAAAGATGGATTCAAGGCGGCGAGGAAATCGGCGAGGAAGGCGTACACGAAGTGCGTTGAGAAGCCGATGACGAGCCAACGAAGAAGACGCTTTGATACTGAATTGGAATTACATATAAGGGATCAATGCACAGATATTCTTCTGGTCAACGGCAGCCACAGTACCGCCCTGACGCAGGTTACGCTTACGCTTACGGGTTTTAGGGGTCAGGATATGGCTGGTATAGGCACATGCACGCTTGACCTTGCCTGTACCGGTTTTTTTGAAACGTTTGGCAGCTCCACGGTTTGTCTTGATCTTAGGCATTATTTTATGCTCCTTGTCCTCTGTTTTTATTTAAAGCCTGGCTTTATAAGCTATTTTTTCGCCTTGGGTGCTACAATCATAAACATCTGGCGACCATCTACCCTTGGTGCAACCTCCACAACAGCAACATCAGCCAGCTCAGCAGCAAACTTATCAATTACAGCCCTGCCAATATCCTGGTGGGTAATTTCACGGCCCCTGAACACCAAAGTTACTTTGGCCTTATTACCTTCTTCAAGGAAGCGACGAACATGCTTGACTTTAAAATCAAGGTCATGATCATCGGTTTTAGGTCTCAGTTTTACCTCTTTAATCTGTACCTGGGTCTGTTTTTTCTTGGCTTCCTGCTGCTTTTTGTTCTGCTGGTACTTAAACTTGCCATAATCCATGATCCGGCAGACCGGTGGATTTGCAGTTGGTGATACTTCAACCAGGTCCAGTTGACGGGCATCAGCCGCTTCCAGTGCCTCACGCAGGGATAAAATCCCAAGTTGTTCGCCATCATGGCTGATTACACGAACTTCCTGTGCACGGATAGCCTGGTTAATATTAACAGTTGCATTTTTGGTGGGGGCAGCTATGGCAACACCTCCTGTTGATCGGTTTTCATATTATTTATGTTCTTTCACTTCTTTTGCAATAAAATCTATAAAATCT
>CAZRKG010000003.1:26146-43645 GCA_964600635.1 uncultured Geobacter sp.
GGTTTCATGGCTGCCAGATTCTTTCCGTCACGGTAGCGAGGAGTAACTGTACCCTGCTCCACCTCTTTGTCACCTATTACGAGCATATACGGTGTTTTCTGCAACTGTGCTTCACGGATCTTGAAGTTAAGCTTCTCATTACGCAGATCCTGCTGCACACGAATCCCTGAGCTGCGTAGCTGATTATAAACCTCTTTTGCATAAGGGATCTGGTTGTCAGTAACAGTCAACACAACCGCCTGTACCGGCGACAGCCAAAGAGGGAAATTACCAGCATAATGCTCAATCAGTACACCTATGAAACGCTCAATTGAACCAAGGATAACCCGATGAACCATGACCGGGCGTTTACGCTCGCCGTCACTGGAAATGTAGGTGAGGTCAAACCGTTCAGGCAGGGTAAAATCGCACTGGATAGTAGCACACTGCCAACGCCTGTCAAGACTGTCACGCAGTTTTATATCAATTTTTGGACCATAAAAGGCACCATCCCCCTCATTGATTTCAAAGGGACGGCCCGTATCCTGAAGGGCCGCACGTAACGCATTGGTGGCCCGATTCCAGTCTTCATCAGATCCGATTGACTTCTCTGGTCTGGTGGAAAGCTCCATCTCATACTCAAAGCCGAATATCTCCATCACATCGGCAACAAACCTGAGTACACCCTTGATTTCATCATCAAGCTGCTCCGGTGTGCAGAGAATATGGGCATCATCCTGGGTGAAACAACGCACCCGCATCAAGCCATGAAGTACCCCTGCCCGCTCATGACGATGCACTGTACCCAGCTCAAAATACCGCTGGGGCAGGTCACGGTAGCTGCGTAGCTGGGATTTATAGACCATCATGTGGGAGAGGCAGTTCATCGGTTTAACACCAAAACTCTGCTCATCCACCTGGGTAAAGTACATATTTTCACGGTAGTTATCATAGTGGCCTGATTTCTGCCACAGGTCTGTTTTCAGGATCTGTGGGCCAACTACAATATCGTAGCCACGTTTGAGATGTTCTTTACGCTCAAAATCCTCCAAAATAGTACGCAGCATGGCACCTTTTGGATGCCAGATGGCAAAACCAGGGCCAACTTCGTCACTGAAGGAAAACAGGTCCAGTTCACGACCAAGTTTGCGGTGATCACGGCGTTTGGCTTCTTCCAGGCGGTGTAGGTATGCCTCCAGATCCTTCTTGTCTGTGAAGGCAGTACCATAAATCCGTTGCAACATCCGGTTGTTTTCATTTCCACGCCAGTAGGCACCAGCAATGGATAACAGCTTGAAAACCTTCAGCTTATTGGTGTTAGGTACATGTGGGCCACGGCAGAGATCAGCAAAATCCCCCTGGCTGTAAATGGAAACCTGTTCAGCACCAATATCTTCAATCAGCTCACGTTTGTAAGATTCCCCCATCTGCTCAAAAAAACTAATTGCAGCGGAGGATGTCATTACATCACGCTTAAGTGGCTGATTGGCTGCCGCCAGTTCAGTCATCCGTTTTTCAATTTTCTCCAGATCTTCAGGTGTAAACGGAGTTTCAACATCAAAATCATAGTAGAAACCATTATCCACTGCCGGGCCGATGGTGACCTTTGCAGAGGGAAACAGTTCTTTAACAGCCTGAGCCATCAGGTGGGATGTTGAATGGCGTATGATTTCAAGGGCTTCAGGACTTTTATCAGTGATGATGGCAACCGTGTCACCATCGGACAACGGTGTACAAAGATCCACAAGATTGCCATTTACACGTCCGGCCAGGGCCGCCTTTGCCAGACCGGTGCCAATGGATGCTGCCAAGTCGCCCACGGTGGATTCGGCAGGTAGTTCACGTACAGAATTATCCGGCAATATTATTTTTATAGAGGACATATCATCTACTCCCCAAAACAGAAAAGGCATCGGTTTTGCCGATGCCGCTAATTGGTGTTTATGGTAGGCGCGGGCGGTTTCGAACCGCCGACCTCTACCGTGTCAGGGTAGCGCTCTCCCCCTGAGCTACGCGCCTCCAGCAAGGAAGGAAGTATAACTATCAGTATAGATGGTGTTATGTCAAGAGCTTTTTGGTGTCAAACGCTCCAGAAGTACGATGGTTTCCAGATGTACAGTATGGGGGAACAGATCCACCGGTTGCAATTTCAAGACCCTGTAACTGTTCTGGCAGAGCAGGTCAAGATCCCTGGCCAGGCTGGTTGGGGAGCAGGAAACATAGATTATCCGCTCTGGTGCCAGTTGCCGCAGGTTTTCCAGCACTCTACGGCCGCAACCAGTACGGGGCGGATTCATCACCACCAGATCAAAGTGCCAGCCATCCTCCACCAGCTCTGATAACATCTCCGCTGCATCACGAGACTCAAAGCGGCAGTTTCTGGCTCTGTTCAGTTGTGCGTTCTGCCTGGCATCCTGCACAGCAACAGGGTTAAGCTCCACCCCCAGCACAGATTCTGCACCCTCAGCCAGTGTCAGGGAGATAGCCCCCACACCGCAATAAAGATCAAGCAGCTTCTGCCGGTCAGTCAGTGCTGCCCATTCCTTAACAGTCTGGTACAACAGTCTGGCACCGTCATTCTGGGCCTGGAGGAAAGTGTTTGGTGAAATCAGCAACTCCACCTGTCCGATACGTTCCCTGACAGTTCTTTGTCTGGTTACAAAATGGGTCTGCTGGCCAAGAATCTGGCTGCTGTCAGTTTGATTCAGGTTCTGGCAAACAACCTTCACCTGTGGCATTGCAGACTGGACAAACTTTGTTAAGTGGTGGATTTCATTGAAAGCCCTTCGTCTGGTGACAAAGGTTAGTAACAGCTCCTGCCCTGCCTCTGCAACTCGCACCACCAGATGCCGCAACAATCCGCTCTGGGTTTTTTCCTGCCAGATCGGGATTTTCAACTTGCGAATCCCCTGACGAACCAGCTCCATAACCTGGTTAATCAGTGGATGATGAATCGGGCAATCCTCAAGATCCACCAGATCGTGGCTGGCATGGCGGTAAAGCCCGATATAGGGATCGGAATAACGTCCGGCAATGGTCAGCTTTGCGGTGGTGCGGTAGCCAAGCTGTCTGTCTGTGGTTAGCAGCCCTGGCACTGTAACCCCCTGCAATGTCTTATACTTTTCCAGCTCTGACTGGACAAGTTGCTGCTTCCAGCACAACTGTTTGTGATAATTCATGGCAATCAAGGGACATCCGTGGCAGATGCCGGCCAGCTCACAGATCGGCTGTTGTAGCCGGTCTGGTGAAGGTTCCAGCAGCTTGATCAGGTTGGCAGAAACAGCATTTTTACTGATCTGGGTAATACGAACCAGACAGCGGTCACCTGGTAGACCACCAGGCACCAGCACTTTTGTGCCATTCAGGTAGCCCAGCCCGGGGCCATCACTATCAAGCTGTTCAATCAGCAGCGAGATGGAACGGCCCTTTTTCAGCTCCAGCCCCTGATTTTGGTCAGGTGTTGTCTGACGGCCTGGCCTGGCAGGCTGTTCTGCCCTGCCCCTATGGTTTCTGTTTTGTGCTGTGCGGCCCTTCTGCGGCCGATCTGTTTTCATAATCCTGCTCTCTGTCTGGCTGCCTCAAACATCACCACACCGCCAGCAACCGAGGCATTCAGGGAAGATACTCCGCCATAATGGGGTATGGATACCAGCAGATCGCAATTCTTACGCACAAGTGGGCGGATTCCATCCCCTTCGCCCCCTACTATCAGTGCCAGGTGGCCACGAAAATCTGTCTTGTAGATAGTCTGACCGGCATTACCATCCAATCCATAGATCCAGCAACCGACCTGTTTTAGTTGCTGGATGGCATTTACCAGGTTGGTAACTTGAATCACAGGGATGGTTTCCACCGCACCTGCTGAGGCCTTTTCCACAACCGCAGTTACCCCGCAGGCACGGTCTTTGGGGATGATAATCCCCTGTAAACCAGCACAGGCTGCTGAACGGATCAAGGCCCCCAGATTCTGGGGATCCTGAATTCCATCCAGAATCAGTACAAACAGATTTTTCTCTGTTTTCTGCTGGTTAGATATAAAATCTTCAAGTTGCAGATAAACAAATGGTGCCAGATGCAGAACCACCCCCTGATGGTGGGGAGAACTGCACAGCCTTTCAAGATCCGTCCTTTCACGGCGATGCACCTGCACCCCTTGTTCCTCTGCCATACTGGCCAGCTTGTTTACCCTCTGGTCCGGCCCGCTCTGCTGGATAAAAAGCTCAAAGGCCCTGCGATTCCCCCGCAAGGCCTCTCTGACCGGATTGATTCCGTATATAGTATCATGCTTCATTCAGGCACCTGCCACAATTTCGTCAATAATAAGCTCCACCGCCTGCACAGGGTCAGCAGCCCTGGCAATCGGCCTTCCGATTACAAGATAGTCTGCACCAGCTTTAACCGCCTCAGCCGGAGTCATAATCCGTTTCTGGTCATCCGTAGCAGCAAAGGCAGGACGCACACCGGGGGTAACAATCAGAAAATCTGGGCCGCAGGCAGCACGGATCGCAGTAATCTCCAGAGGAGAAGCCACCACACCATCCATACCACTGGCCTGGGCCAACTTTGCCAGTCGAACCACCATCTGCTCCAGCGGTTGCTCAATCCCAACCGCCTTCAGGGTCTGCTCTGTGGAGGATGTTAAAATAGTAACCGCCAGCAGACGGGGTCGCTGTTGCTCCGAGAACTGTTGCTTCACCGCAGTTGCAGCCTGTTCCATCATCTCTGGCCCGCCCAGGGCATGGAGGTTGGCAAGCTGCACCCCCAACCTGCCGGCAGCCAGCATAGCCTGGGCCACTGTATTGGGAATATCATGGTATTTGAGATCAAGAAAAAGCTGTCCACCATGTTGCTTGACCAGCTCCACCGCTGCTGGCCCTACGCTGGTAAACAGCTCTTTACCCACCTTGAACATCCCTACCTTATCGGCCAGCAGCCTGCTCCAGCGTTCAAGCTCAGACAGGTTATCAACATCAAGGGCAAAGATGATCTTATTTTTAACTTCTTCACGGGTCATTGGACTGATTCCTTCAGGATATGTTTTAGATGCAAGTATTCATGGATTTATAACATTTTAACAACAGCGTGTCTCGCCTGATCTACCAGACTCTTGCAGATGGCACTCATTGCAGCCAACCTGTTGCCCGATCCGCCACCGGTGCAAATCTGGTGTTGCGGATCATCTGTTTTTCCAGTTCGGCACCAAAGAAGACCAGCAGGCCCACGCCGATTACCTTGATCCACTGCCCTGGCATCAGGCTCACCGAACCAAATACAGACTGCATCGGCAACCAGTAGGTATAGGCCAATTGCATGGAGATGCAGGCTGCAATTGCAAGCAGCACATAGCGATTCCCGAAAAGTCCTTCTCGGTTAAGCACCGACCCGAGTATGTAGCGGCTGTTAAGCAGGTAGAATATTTCCGTCGCCACAACAGCGTTAACAGCCATAGTACGGGCGGTTTCCAGGCTGGCACCCTGGTGCAACTCCCATAGGAACAAACCCAGTGTGCCTGTTGCCATCAACACCGAGATCAGACATAGCCGCCATACAAAAAAACCGGACAACATAACCTTGCCAGGCGGCCTTGGCTTACGGTTCATGATGCCACGCTCGGCTGGCTCAAATGCCAATGCCATACCAAGGGCACCGGCGGTCACCATGTTGATCCACAACACCTGGGCCGGTGTCAGCGGCAACGTCAAACCGAACAGAATGGCAGTCAACACGATCAGCGACTCACCGCCATTGGTAGGCAGCATGAACATGACGAATTTTTTAAGATTGTCGTAGACCGCACGGCCTTCACACACTGCACTGGCTATGGTGGCAAAGTTATCATCAGCCAGCACAATGTCCGATGCTTCCCTGGCAACTTCAGTACCCTTCATCCCCATGGCCACACCAACATCGGCCTGCTTCAATGCCGGTGCATCATTGACACCATCTCCTGTCATGGCGACTACCTCGCCGATCTCCTGCAAGGCCTGCACCAGACGCAGTTTCTGCTCAGGGCTGGCACGTGCGAAAATATCAACATCCTTGACCACGCTCCGCAGTCCTGCCCCATCCATCACCGCCAGTTCAGCACCGCTGACTGCCGGTTTTCCGATGCCGATATTAAGCTGTACACCAATGGCACGTGCAGTCTCAATATGATCTCCGGTGATCATTTTCACCTGAATGCCGGCACGCTGACAGCTTGCAACCGCCCGAATCGCCTCCTCCCGCGGTGGGTCGATGATACCCACCAGTGCCAGCATACTGTAGCCTTCTTCCGTGTCGGCAAAGCTAAGGCGATCAGCAGACGGTGCCGAGGCTTTGCAGGCCAACGCCAGCAGACGCAGACCGTCTGCCGCAAGGTCTATTTCCTTCTGTCGCCAGTAATCTACATCAAGCGGTTCGTCGCCTTTAAACCCCGCCTGCATGGAACATATTTCGAGGACACGCTCCGGTGCCCCTTTGACAAACACCAATGACTCACCTTCGACATTGCGATGCCAGGTAGCCATGAAACGGTGTTCAGACTCAAATGGTATGGAGTCTATGCGTGGCCAATGACTGACCTCAGCATCCTGATCAAGTCCCAGCTTGCCGCCAAGTGCCAGCAGAGCACCCTCTGTCGGATCACCCTCAATATGCCAGATGCCATCTTTCTCCCGCAGACGGCCATCGTTACACAGCACACCGGCACGTATCGCCAGCTCCAGAACCGGATACTGATCCGCTGCCACCGGCTCGCCAGCACAACTGAAGTTACCGACCGGTGCATAACCAACGCCATCCACATCAAAGATCTTGTCGGTGGTTACCACACGCTGCACAGTCATTTCGTTACGCGTCAGAGTGCCGGTTTTATCCGAGCAGATCACCGTAACCGAACCGAGTGTCTCAACCGCAGGCAAACGGCGGATAATGGCATTACGCCTGGCCATACGCTGCACACCGATTGCCAGTGCCACGGTCATTATGGCTGGCAACCCCTCTGGAATCGCAGAGGCCGCCACCGCCACAACCATCATGAACATATCTGCCGCTGTGAAATTACGGAACTGTGTCCCGATTACAAACAGAAGCACACAGAACAGAAGGATTACCAGTGCCAGCATACGTCCGAAGTGATCTACCTGACGCAATAATGGTGTTGTCAGCGTCGGGATGCTGGACAGCATCTGGTTGATACGGCCCAACTCTGTGGCAGTGCCGGTGGCAACAACAACCCCCTCAGCCTGCCCATAAACCACCAGTGTGCCGGAATAGGCCATACAGTAGCGGTCACCAAGTGGTGCATCGGCAGCAACCGCATCCGTACTCTTCTCCACCGCCATTGATTCGCCAGTCAGTGCTGACTCATCAACCTTGAGATCCTTGACAGCAACCAGCCGCAGATCCGCTGGCACACGATCGCCCGAAACCAGCAGCACACGATCCCCTGGCACCAGTTTGTCGGCATCGATCTGGCGACGTGAACCATTACGTAACACAGTGGCCCGACTGGACAGCATGAGGTGAATAGAATCCAGTGCAGCCTCTGCCTTGCCCTCCTGGATGAACCCTATGATGGCATTAACAATAACCACACCCAACAGCACGCTGGTATCAACCCAGTAGCCAAGCAGTGCGGTGATCAGTGCCGCACCCAGCATCAGATACAGCAGGATGTTGTGAAATTGCAGGAAAAAGCGTCTCAACGGACCACGGCGTCTGGGCGGTGTCAGATGATTGGGGCCGTACTGGTCAAGCCGTTCAGCCGCCTGTTCAGCAGATAAGCCAAGGGGGCCGCTCTGCAATTGCTGCTCAACCGTCTCCTTATCCAGTGTGTGCAAATTTGTTGTACCTGGTTTATCCATAATGTACTCATCTGCCTGGTCATACAGGGTGAAAATCCACCCGTTTGAGGTTTGTTATATTTGTATCCGTGGAATGCACACATTACATGCTGGTTCCAGGCTGCCGGCATATTGCTGCAAAATCCCTAAGATTACTTGCATGGGGTAGTACGTGGTACTCATGTCGGAAGAATCAGAGACAAGAGGTTAGCTATGGAATGTATGATTTAATTTTTAGATTCTGCAAGGGTCACAGCTTCTGATCCGTTATCGGTTGATTGATGTAACCGTGAGAAACTAAAATATTTAACAAAAATTAGCAACTTGAGAATATTTACAGCATGTGTTGATGACATAGCCAGATGATATGGTTGTTTTTGTCAGATTTCAGTTGAGATTACATGCAGAAACAGCAGTGTAACTGGAGCTTGCAACTCCAGTTACAGCTTGCCATTCGGATGTAGTACCATCTGCTCGCCGAGGGGCAAGTTGACCAGCAAGGGTAACTATGTTGTCATCAGGGTGGTGGCAGCAGCAATAAAAAACGGCGACCAGGGTCGCCGCAAGGGTCTGTTTGAAGTTTTGATGCGGTTATTATTCAGATAAAATGAATTGTTGTGGTTTTAAGTAACTCAGTGACAGTTGCAAGTATTAAACACATTATCAATTTGTTTTGTGTAGTAGTTAAATACGCAGTGATGTTGTAGTGCTACTACAATTAATCCAGATATAAATATCTCATGATAATGTTGCTCAAGCCCGCCTACCACAAAAAACAACAAAAATATCCCCATCCTGAATAATAAGTGTGACAAAGTGCCGGAAGGTTTAGTTCCGTGGTACAGGTTGCATACAATAACTATCAGTGCACTACAGGTTGAAAGCCATAGAAGCCCTACAGCCATAAAGACTGGTGGTACATATCCGAGTTGACGCATAACATGTTCCGGCAGAACACTGGCGAGGCTCTGTTCTCGAAAATAGTAAGCTGTAGCACTCAGGATCAGGTAGCCGAAAAGTCCCCACATACCTCTCCGTGATAAGCTATACATCTTATCCAGTTGGTATTCACTGACAACATACTGTCGGCCTGTCTGTTTCAGGTCATGGTTACCGTTCATGGTTACCACCTCCTTAATCTGCCTCCTTAATGTTTTGTACTATCCGCTGTCTCACTCTGCCCTTGCAACTGGCTGTTATCATGATGGTTCTCCACCTTCTCCCAGCCGGTCCACATCGGCTTGATATATGCCATCGGTGTTGAACCCAAAGTTGCAAGATAGACATGGGTGATAAGGAATGCACATAACACACAGGCCAGTAAAAAATGAAGAGTAACTACGATCTCCAGTCCTCCAATCATAAGCAGAATTTGCCGTAACGGGCCGATATTAAGCAATGCAACACCGGTCAGGCTGACAAAAGGTACAATAACAAACATCACTGCCAGGTATGCAGACTTCTGCATAGGATTGAATTTGTTCTCAGGTGTTGCGTGAAACGGACTGGAAGCACCCTTAAAATAAGCATAGAAATAAAAGAAGACTTGTCTCATCAGACCATTTGACAGCTCTTGTATCTTTGGTACATAGATTTCTGCCAGGTTTCCCGAAACCCATTTGTAGTAAAAAAACCAAAATGAAAACGATAAGGCTACTACGATACCAGCAGTATTATGCAGTAAAATAGCTGAACGATAGCTTCCAAAAATAGTAATGTATTCAGGGAATCGAATCTGTGCACCAGATAAACATAAGGTAATGATTCCCAAAGCATTCAACCAGTGCCAAATTCTGACTGGTGTTGGTTGTAAATAAACAAATTTATCTTTATTCATGATCATTACTCTCTTTTCTGTTTTTACGTGTCAAAAAACGCATGAATCCATGACCTACCGGCATAATCAGCCCACCTGCGAGAATAACAGCCCCCAATATATTAAGAAGTGAATTTCTGGTTGATCCCATCATATAGAAATCGGGGATGGTACCCAGCGACCCCAGTGTTGCACCATTTTCAATTGCCATCTGACGATAGGAACCATCTTCTTCCGGCAAGACCAATCTGCTGATTTGAGCTGAATTAGGACCAGATGCATGGCAGAAGGTGCAATTATAGCTTTTATCCGAAATCTGGAAGTCATGAGTCATTGTAACTGGTGTAAGTATGGCCTTCAGATAAAGCTCTTTATTCAACTGTTTATTACTATTGAACTTCCTTAGTTCTTCAAGTGAGATATAATTGTCATGATTAGTGTCAACCAATTGATGAATCTCATTACTGTCAACCTTGTTGCGTAGATAATTATAACTAACAACAAGAGGACGTGAAGTGCTGTTTTTAATAGCTTTACGTGCTATATAAACAGATAATGCATACTCACTGGCCTTAGTATGACAAGTTACGCAGGCAATTGCTTCAAGATGCAGGCCAGTTTGTGGTAACCATTGAGCATGTGTAGCAGTTATATTTATTTGATTGTGACAATCAATACAGGTCTCATTCATCTCAAGAGCAAAAGTCTTTTCTGCCTTTTGCACCTTATGAGGGTTGTGGCATGAACTACAATCTGGTGTTACTTTTGAATGATTACTTAGTGCATACTGCTCCGCAACATCTGAATGACATTCGTTACATTTTGCTTTGTCAATAGGTTCACCATGCCCGTTATTATGGCAGGTACGACAACCGAACTGGGCATGTGCTGTATTCAGATAATACGTTTGATTGATTTGGTGTTCAGCACCAACTATCTGTTGGTCATTATGGCATTCCATGCAATCTGCACTTTCAACAGTATCATCTCCGGCAGGAAAGCCGGAGCCTTCAGCCAAAACAGTACACGGCATTAGCCAGCAGATCACAACAATGGTACTAATCACAGTTATTTGAATAGCTGCATATAGGCGTATAAGCAAAGTAAATACCTCCTTATTTATAAATATGTACCGATGAATTAAAGAACACCCTGTTGCTTTTTATCCTGTGTTTTTTCAGATGCAATCTCATCTGTTTTTTCAGATGCCGTATCGGTATCTATTATTATTTTGCGGGCTAGCGGTAATATCTGTGCCACAATAATCAATGCACACAATGCCAGAAACGCATAAACAACAAAATTTGACGGCTTACCACGTTCATATGTAGCTGCAAAAGCTGGTGCTGCAATACTTAACAGGGTGGTGCCAAGTATTATTATTTTCTTAGTTACGTTCATGGTTAACACTCCTTGTGTAATATACCTGGTTTACTGTCATGTCCTATGCTGGCATGATCTACTTTACGCTTAACAGAATCCAGAGCACAAATAGCAGCTTGCTGTAGTTCGTTCTGGTCTATTATATCAATCGGTCGCATAGCGTAATAGAATATCCCTTCCTCCCTGATCTTTCGGACTATTGGTAACGATGCTTCATCAGAAACCAGAATAACTGCAAGATGTTGGTTACATTTTTTAAGCAAGCGTACTAACTCTATCAAATTAATACTATTGTCGATCTCACTTCCCAGCAATACAACCAAAGTCTTCTTTTTCAGGATATTACTGATAACATGCACACTTGAAGTTGTAGTTTCAACATTATATCCAGCCACTGCAAGACCACTGGATATTTCTTTAAGAAATGTAGTATCTTTATCTGCTATCAGAATACTAGGTGGTTCCATGTCATACCTCGTAATTACTACTTATCAATATTGTCCTTATTCCCAATATTAAATATGCCCTTAAGTATTGCACCAAACAAAATTAATCCTGGAATTACCTGCACTGTGATGACAAATCCGAAAAAAATTAAAAAAAGTTTTGAAACCAACGCTCCATCACTATCTGTCTTAGTAAGTCCAATAAAACAGATGATTCCTGCCACTACTATCGCCCCCGTCAACGCTTGAACCAGCTTTTTACTTTCTTTTGACAGCCTGTTGTTTGTCTCCATGTTTAGCTCCTTTCGTTAAATCACCGTTGACAGCCGACAATTTAATATTGCAAAGGAAATGCCAATAGAGTTTCAATGAATAAACAGCTTTTGTTTCAATAAGTTACGTTAAATCCACCATATCTGCGATTCAAATGGAGACGCTACCGTACATCAGGAAATTTTCAGGACAAATCTAAAAAACCTGCGTAATCTCAATAGGTTAATATTGTTTGTATAATGTGGTAAGAATGTAGTTGTGATTCCTGCCAAACAAGATGATTCCTGTGAAGCAGGAATATAATTATGATCCGCCCAAGCGGGTATCTGGCAGGTTGACGGCAGAAATCAGTTGGTTTTCAGATGGAAACCAATCAGCGTCGGGAAGGGATGTTATGCTTTTTGAGGAGTGCGTATAAACGTGAAGTTGAAAGACCTGAGATTTGGCAGGATTCAGGAATAGAGCCGTCTGTCAGTTGCATCAGATTTTGCAGGTATTGCGATTCTGCCTGCAAACTGGCCGACTCACGATATTCCTGTAATTTTGGGAGAGACGAAAGCGTGCTGGTTAACGCAGATACAGGTGGTTCTTTACGAATAATTTGTTGAGTAACCTCTATCCTGATATTTAATGGCAAATGTTTTGGGAAAAGTAATTTTTCGCTTCGGGCTGATACTATGCTCCGCTCAAGGGCATTAACCAGTTCACGTACATTACCCGGCCAGCGATACTGATTGAACATACGGATAAAATCAGGTGAAAAGTCCTTATGAGAAATACCATAACGAGTGCAGATCAGGTCTGCGTGATGACGAGCCAATAGCGGAATATCTTCGGCACGTTCGGCCAGGCCTGGAAGTCTGATAACAAACTGGCTCAACCGGTATAGCAGATCTGACCGGAAAAGACCCTCCTGCACCATATTGTCCAGATCACGATTTGTTGCAACAACCAGACGAAAATTACTCTCCTGTTCATATTTACTGCCCAATGGTCGAAAACGACACTCCTGCAAGACCCTCAGAAAGACCTTCTGTAGAGACAAGGGCATTTCACCCACTTCATCCAGAAACAGGGTGCCGTTATGTGCCTGGGCAATCAAACCTGTATGGGACTGATCGGCACTGGTAAAGGCCCCTTTTTCATGGCCAAACAGCATTCCTTCGATCAGGTTTTCGGGCAGGGCAGCACAGTCCACCACTACAAATTTTGCATTCTTCCTTGCACTGATCCGGTGTACTGCACGGGCAAACAGCTCCTTCCCTGTACCAGTATCGCCTGTAATCAGTACACTGGCATCACTTATGGCAGCCTGAGCAAGTGATTTCAGGCATTCCTGAAGAGATGCACTACTGCCGATTATCCCATCGCTGCTAAAGTCAACATGGCAGAGATTATGCTGCCCAGCAAGTTTTTGTTCCCGATATTGAAGGGCACGCCGCAATGAAAGTGTAATTTCCTTGAGTGAGGCACCTTTTTCCAGATAATCCCAGGCACCGCTGGTAATGGCCTGTTCAGCACCAGTTGGATCGCTATAACCGGTAATGATAATAACTTCAGGAGCAGAAGGACTACCGGCCAGCTCTCGAATGTAACTCAGGCCATTGCCATCAGGCATATTGACATCCAGAAAAACAACATCAAACTGTTGCTCACGACTTTTTTCAAGTCCATCAGCCAGGGTAGTTGTACAAACAGCACTATGTTTGAGCTGTTTAGCCACCAACGATAAAGAGCGGCACATCAACTGCTCATCATCAATAATTAACAGGTTGGCCATCATATCCCCCTTGTGTATTAGGAATCCAAGGCTCTACGGACAATCTCTGACAATTCATGACGTTCAAGTGGTTTTATGGCAATTTCTGTAATGTATTCAGCAATCTGCCCTGTTTCATCAGCACCGTACCCGGCAGTTGGGTGGTAACCGGTACAGAGAATAATCGGAACGCCAGGCCGGATATGACTCATACTTAATGCCAGTTCCATGCCATTCATCTGCGGCATAGCCTGATCGGTAATAATCAGATCAAACTGGTTACACTCATCCTGAAACTGCTTTAGGGCTGACTGTGGGTCAGAGTGTGCTACCACCTGATACCCCAACTGCCTCAGCATGGTCTGTACGCTAAAGATAAGCTGCTGATCATCATCAACCAGTAAAATCCGCTCAGAACCTAATCTGATTATCGGTTCATTTACTACCTCTTTTATATTCTCATCGTCAGATTGCATTGTTGGAAGATAAATATCAAATCGGGAACCTTTTGCTGGAGTACTCTGTACAGTTATAGCCCCTCCCAATTTGATAATGATACCATGAATAACTGACAATCCCAGCCCTGTCCCCTCCAATTGCCCCTTGGTTGAGAAAAAAGGATCAAATATCCGTTCAAGTGTAGAGCTATCCATGCCATATCCGTTATCAAGCACAGTCATATGCAGATAACTTCCCTGCTTTAACCCGGAGAACTGCTTAATTTTGTTCTGGTCAAGCTCTTCATGTTCCAATAACAGCTCAATGACCCCATGTCCCTGATCACTTATGGCATGTACGGCGTTAGTGCAGAGATTCATGACGATTTGATGTATCTGAGTTGAATCAGCAAAGACGGTTTTAAGATCTCTTCCGATTTGCAGACGAATTTCAATGGCAGGGGAAAGCGTTGAACGAAGCAGTTTTAGACATTCCTTGACTATCAGATCAACCTTGACCTCCTGACGTTGCTGATCGGTCTGACGACTGAAAGTCAGGATCTGACGCACTAACTCTTTACCACGCAAGCTTGATTTAAGAACTACATCAAGCAATTCTTTCAGAGTACTGTTTTCGTATGCCTCATCAATAGCCAACTCAGTACAGGTGATAATAGAAGCCAGGGCATTGTTGAAGTCATGGGCAATACCACCGGCGAGTATTCCAATAGCTTCCATTCTATGGGCATGGTGCAACTGACTTTCCATCTGCATCTGTGCTGTGATGTCTCGAATCATGCCAACGTGACTAATAATATTGTCATCATTATCAGTAACTGTCCATGTTGTAAGCTCAAGCTCCAGCAAGGCCCCATCCTGTCGTCTATATTGAAAACTTTCAGCATAAGAGTTACCAGCAGCAATCTTTACCAGTAATGATTGATATAATCCAAACGCTTTATTGTTGTTAGACAGGATGTGTATATTATTGCTAATAAGATTTTTTGATGGAATACCTATCATCCGTTCCGCAGCAGGATTAATGAACTGGATACGATCTTGTTTATCCAACAAAAACAGTCCTGCTCTCATCTGCATAATAACTGATGAAAGTAACTTACGTTGTTGCTCTACCTCTCTGTTTGTTTCTGACATCCGTAGGGCCGTAATCCCATAGGAAAGATCATCTGCCAGGTTAGAAAGCAACATAACCTCTTCGTCATCAAAGATATTTTCACCAGAGGAATAAATCATCAGAGCTGCAAAGGTTTTATCTCGGTTACTAAGGGGCAAAAAGATTGACGAGCAAAAACCTTGCTGCAAACAATGTATTCGACACATTTCACTTCTGGGATTCCTGTTGTTATGCTGTAATACCACCGGTTTACCGGTTCTGATGGCGGTTTTTATCGGCCCCAGACCCATATCTTTATTCATACAGGTAGAGCTGAAAATCTTTATAAACTCACGATCATCTCCCCAACCGGCAACAGGGGTAATGGTTTTTGATTCATCATCTTCAGCAATTCCAACCCAGGCCATCCTGTATCCACCCACTTCTGTGAATATACGACAAATTGCATTCATCAACTGCTTTTCATTCACAGCACGGATCAGGGCTTGATGACATTCACTGTAAGCTCTTAAAGCACGAATCATTCGTGCTATAGGTTCTTTACAGTCTGACATGCTTTCATTACGACTCTTGGTTACAAGGAAGTACAATAGTAAGGAGGAGATTAAAACAAAGACAACATTGCTAACCTCGATCGCATGCAGTATGTTCCGCTCGAGTACAATATTGGCTAAAAGGGTAGAGACATTAACCATAACCCAGAGTCCGCCAATACAAGCATTAAAAATAGCAATGTTTATAGGGGTAAAACGGGCTGAAGAATATTTCATAATCGTCCCATCTTTGTGATTTTCCTGACATACAGCTTACTGCTACTAATTTTAAAGAATCCCTTCATAATAGAAATTCTTTGCATAATAAACAGTATGCCCCAGGATATTGAACAGGTTCACAGTGTTTTAAGTAAAAACAAACCAGATAACACTGTGAACTCCCCAATAAATGTAGTCAGGAATTTCAGCATTTTTTTGAATCCTACACTATTACTTCGACCACTAAGGTCTGAGCTGTCCTATTAATACTGGACACTCATTTCTATAGTAATTTATTAATGCAATAATTAGACTCAAATAAAGATGGCAAGATATATCCCCAATAAGGGTAACGTCTATGACGATTGTATTATAGTCAGATATACTTATGGATAAATGTCTTTGTCCCTTTTCTGTTGGTAAAGTTATGGGCATATCGGCTTTTTTGGAAGGCTGTCCCCAAAAAAACCGATACTATTTAGCCATATAAGTTTGTCAAAACAGAACCTGACGCAGTGTTATCACTCCCACTCAATCGTCGCCGGTGGTTTACTGGATACATCATACACCACGCGGGAGATCCCTTCTACTTCGGTGATGATCCGGTTGGATACCTTCTCAATCAGTTCATAGGGCAGATGTGCCCAGCGAGCGGTCATAAAGTCGATGGTTTCCACGGCACGCAGTGAAATCACCCAGGCATAACGACGCTCATCATTAACCACACCAACCGACTTTACCGGCACAAACACGGCAAAGGCCTGGCTGACTTTATCGTACCAGCCAGCAGCACGCAGCTCTTCAATGAAGATGTTATCAGCCAGACGCAGCAGGTCAGCGTATTCCTTTTTAATCTCACCAAGGATCCGTACACCAAGACCAGGGCCAGGGAACGGGTGGCGGTATACCATTTCAGGTGGCAGGCCCAGCTCTATACCCAGTTTTCGTACCTCATCCTTAAACAGTTCCTTCAACGGCTCCACCAGCTCAAACTTCATCTCTTCCGGCAGACCGCCCACGTTGTGGTGCGACTTGATCACCCGTGCCTTGCCATGCTTGATGGCAACCGACTCTATGATGTCTGGGTAGATTGTACCCTGGGCCAGGAAGTCAATCCCTTCCAGCCTGGCAGCCTCTTCATCAAACACCTCAATAAAGGTGCGGCCAATGATTTTACGCTTCTGTTCGGGATCACTGACCCCCTTCAGCAGGCCAAGAAAACGCTGCTCTGCATCCACACGGATCACCTTGGTACCCATGTTTTCAACAAAGGTACGCAGCACATGATCACCCTCGTTAAGACGCATCAGACCGTGGTCAACAAACACACAGGTCAGTTGATCACCAATGGCACGGTGCAGCAGTGCCGCCACAACCGATGAATCCACACCACCGGACAGCCCAAGCAAAACCTGGCGATCGCCCACCTGGGCACGTACCTTGGCAATGGAATCCTCAATAATATTGGCGGGAGTCCACAGACCGGCACAGCCACAATCCTTCAGAACAAACTGTTCCACTGATTCCAGCGTGCTGTTGTCGTTGTAAGCACCAAGACAGCGGGTGCTGGCAGGCAGATTGGCATGTTCGTAGCCAACACTCAATAATGGAACTTCAAGCTGGTATACGGCAGGTAATGGTTGCGGATCAACCACCAGCGGCTCGGCATCCGGGTCACAGGACAGGATGATAC
>CAZRKG010000003.1:43655-72366 GCA_964600635.1 uncultured Geobacter sp.
GGGATTGAAGGCACGCAATGTGGCCTCGTCCATATCAAAGGGATGGACTTCACAATACACACCTGCACTGCGTACCTTACGTGCAATCAGTTGGGTGTATTCGCTGCCAAAGTCCAGAACCAGGATCCGTTCAGCATGGATGTCATTTGTGGTCATGATATTGTCCTCTTGAATTTTATCTGCCTTAAAAGCAACAAACCGCCCCTGAAGGCGGTTTGTCTGAACCTAGCCCACCCGATAGTTGGGGGCTTCCTTGGTAATTGTTACATCATGGACATGGGATTCCTTAAGACCTGCACCGGTGATACGGATAAACCGTCCGTTCTGTTGCAGTTCCTGAATACTGGCACAGCCGGTATAGCCCATGCCGGATCGTAAGCCACCAATCAGTTGATGGATGTTGGCTGAAAGCGGCCCCCGCAGTGGAACCATCCCTTCAATTCCCTCCGGCACCAGCTTGACATCGCTTTCAACATCAGACTGGAAGTAACGGTCTTTGCTGCCATCCTTCATGGCACCAATTGAACCCATGCCACGGTAGCTTTTGTAGGAACGTCCCTGATACAGCACTGTATCACCCGGGGATTCCTCTGTACCTGCAAGCAGTGAACCGATCATAATCACATCAGCACCGGCTGCTATGGCCTTTGGCAGATCACCGGAAAACTTGATGCCACCATCTGCAATCACCGGCACACCCAGTTTATGGCCGATTCTGGCACAATCCATAATAGCCGTTATCTGGGGAACACCAACACCAGCCACAACCCTGGTGGTACAGATGGAGCCAGGACCGATACCTATTTTGATCCCATCGGCACCAGCCTTAATCAACGCTTCGGTGGCCTCAGCAGTGGCAATATTACCTGCAATAATCTCAGCTCCCGGAAAGGTTGTCTTGGCATTACGGACAGCATCAATTACCCCCTGGGAATGTCCGTGGGCAGTATCAATCACAATCAGATCCACACCAGCCTTAATCAACGCCTCCATCCTGGCTTCCATTTCAGCAGTTGGGCCAACCGCAGCACCTGCCCGCAGGCGACCAAGGCTGTCTTTGCAGGCTTTGGGGTATTTTTTGATCTTTTCAATATCCTTGATGGTGATCAGCCCTTTCAGGTTACGTTCATCATCCACCACCAGCAGCTTTTCCACCCTGGTATGTTTAAGATGCTCTTTGGCCTGTTCCAGGGTGGTTCCCACCGGAACAGTCACCAGATTACGCTTTGTCATCCTGTCAGAAATAGGCAGGTCATAGTTGGTTTCAAAACGCAGGTCACGGTTAGTTAAAATTCCCACCAGCTTGCCATTGGCTTTGGTGACCGGAACACCAGAGATACGGTACTTGGCCATGATCTCCAGTGCTTCGTGGATCTTCTGGTTGGGACGCATGGTAATCGGGTCAATGATCATGCCTGATTCGCTTTTTTTAACCTTATCCACCTCATTGGCCTGATCTGCTATGGACAGGTTTTTATGGATGATCCCCAGGCCACCTTCCCTGGCCATTGCAATGGCAGCACGGGCTTCAGTAACCGTATCCATAGCAGCACTGATCAGGGGAATATTAAGGACAATATTACGGGTCAGGCGTGTGCTTACATCAACATCTCTGGGTAGTACGGTGGAGTGGGCAGGAACTAACAGCACATCATCAAAAGTCAGACCTTCGGGCAGGTTTGCAAGGGGCATTAGTGTGTTTACCTCGTGAAATAAATTTGTAAGAAGTTATTACAAACAGACGGTTCAAGTCAAGGAACAGCAGATTTTTTTGTACCTGCCTTAATTACAGCCCAATCCTGCCTGCAACTGCTTCAGGTTCTGTTCCATCAGCGTTATATAGTCTGTTGCGGTCTGCTGCTCTAGCCTGCTGATGTTATGCAGATTATGTAATCTAAGTACCTGCACACCGGCTTCACGGGCCAGACTGTCCGTAAGGCGGGATGAAATCTGCTCTTCACTGAAAATATGGCTGACTCCACTGGCCCTGATCTGTTTGACCAGTTCCATCATTCTGGTGGGGGTTGGTTCTGCATCTGCACTGACCGACATGGCAGCCTGATAATCCAGGTTGTAACGCCTTGCAAGGTATCCAAAGGCATAATGCCCGCCATGCAGCAGCACCCTGCTGTTACACTTTGACAATCCTGAGCGGTAGTCATTATCCAGCTTTAGCAACTGTTCTGAAAGCTGCTGGAAATTCTGTTGGTAGTAGCCTGTATTATCCGGGTCTTTGGCAATCAGTGCATCGGCGATATTCCGGGCCATCTGCCGTGCATTGACAGGATCCAGCCAGATATGGGGATCAAGGTTGTGCTGATGCTGATGTTTATGCTTATGTCCATCCCCGTGGTCTGCGTCCCCATCATGCTCGTCATGGTCTGCTCCAGCAGGCATAAGCTGTATGCCTGCGCTGGCATCCACCACAAGAAGTCCTTTGGAAGCTACGCCCCTGGCAAACTTCTCTGCCCAGGGTTCCATCTGGGGATTGGTATAAACAAACAGGTCTGCTCTGGCAGTTGTAACCGCATCCTCTGGCCGTGGTTCAAACCCGTGCGGTTCAACCCCTGGTGGCAGCAGCAGCATGGTTTCTACCTTGTCGCCACCAATACTGCGGGTAAAGTCATAAAGTGGAAACAGCGTGGTAACTGCTGTCAGTTTTGCAGATTTACCATAGAGGTTGTTGTCATCGGTTTGCTGTTTGCAGGCCAGTGCCAGCAACATGACAGGCATTAACAAGAGGTAGATACAGATTCTGTGGTTCATGAAATGATCCTTCTTTTTATAGGTTTGTACCCTACTTCCCGGAAGTCCTGGGGTCCAGGGCATCACGAATCCCCTCCCCCAGCAGGTTGTAGGCCAGCACTGTAATCAGAATCGCAAGCCCTGGAAACAGTGACAGCCACCAGGCAAATTCAATATAATCCTTGCCGGATGTCAGGATGTTACCCCAGCTTGGTGTGGGCGGTTGAACACCAATACCAAGGAAAGACAGGGCAGATTCGGTCAGGATGGCACCAGCCACCCCCAGGGTTGCAGCCACCAGTACCGGAGAGAGTGCATTTGGCATGATATGACGCAGCATGATCCGCAGATCAGAACAGCCGATGCAGCGGGCAGCCAGTATATAATCCATCTCGCGGATGGAAAGCACCTCAGCCCGCACCAGACGGGCCACCCCCATCCATCCAGTCAGACCGATTACCGCCATGATGTACCAGATGGAAGGCTCCAGAAAGGTGATGATGGCCAGAATCAGGAAAAAGGCCGGAAAGCAGAGCATGATATCCACAAAACGCATCAGTATGGTATCGACCCAGCCACCATAGTAGCCCGCCAGCAGCCCCACCAGTGAACCCAACAGCACCGCAATCCCAATGGCCACAAAGCCCACCTTGAGGGAGATTCTGGCACCAAACAGTACACGGCTGAACAGGTCACGACCAAGTTCATCCGTACCAAGCCAGTGCTGCCACGATGGGGGGGAAAGCACATGCCAGGCGTTGATCTCATTGGGATGGTATGGGGCGATGAAAGGTGCAAAGATGGAGATGGCAAATAACAGCAGCACCACCGATAGTCCTGCCATTGCCAAGCGGTTACGTTTCAGGCGGGGCCAGAAAACAGCCATTGTAAAAGAACTTCTGAAGCGGCTCACGACTGCCCCCCCTGCCTGATTCTGGGGTCAGCCAGGGCATAGCTTAAATCTGCAATCAGGTTGCCTATCAGTGTCAGAAAGGCACCTATCACCAGAATCCCCATCACTACCGGATAATCTCGGGACATGACCCCCTGGTAGAACAGTTGTCCCATGCCAGGGATGGAGAAGATGGTCTCAAAAATTACACTGCCGCCGATCAGGCCAGGGATGGAGAAACCGGCCAGGGTTACAAGAGGCAGCAATGCGTTTCTTAGGGCATGTTTCCAGATCACCACCTGTTCTGATAGCCCTTTGGCACGGGCAGTGGTGATATAATCCTGACCAATTACCCCCAGCATGGCAGAACGCATGTAACGGGAGACACCGGCCAGTGAACCGAAGGAGGCTACGCAGACAGGCAGAATCAGATGTTTGGCCAGATCCCAGATCCTGCCACCCCAACTGTAGGCCTCATAGCCCAGGGTATGCAGCCCAGAAATCGGCAGCCAGTTAAGTTTGACCCCAAACAAGTACATCAGCAACAGGGCCAGCCAGAAGGTGGGTATGGCAAAGCCCAGAAACACAAAAACCGTGATCCCTTTATCCAGCCAGGTATCACGGTAAACCGCCGCCATTATCCCGATCGGTATTGCCAGTCCAAATTCCAGCACAAGGGCGATCAGGTTCAGTGAAAGTGTAACCGGCAACCGCTCCTTGATTTTATCCAGCACTGGCCGGTTATCGCTGGAAAAAGAACGCCCCAGATCCAGCTTGGCCAGTCTGCCCAACCAGGAAAAATACTGTTCGTGCAGCGGTTTATCCAGTCCGTAGAACTTTGTAAGTCGCTCCCTGGCCTCTTTACCAACCTTGGGATTCATCGCCATCTGCATATCTACAGGCTCGCCAGGTGCCAGATGAATCACCGTAAAGGTAATCAGGGTAATCCCCAGCATCAGGGGGATCAGCATGGCGATCCGTTTCAGCAGATAACGTTTCATCAATTACCTTCCAGATATGCCTTGAAGGCCGCCAGTGCCTGACCACGGTGGCTGATACTATTTTTATGTTCCAGCTCCAGCTCTGCCATAGTCTGACTATGACCATCCACCAGAAAGAGCGGATCATATCCAAAGCCGTTTTCACCACGGGGCTGGTCAATGATCATGCCGGTTATCATGCCCTCAAAGAGCTGTTCTGTACCATCAGGTGCAACAAAGGCCAGGCAACAGACAAAGGCGGCTGTCCGGTCAGCATCCGGCAAAGCTGCCAGTACTGACATGAGCTTCTTGTTATTGGCTGCATCCCCTGCCCTTTCACCGGCATAACGGGCAGAAAACACGCCCGGTGCATTGTCAAGCCCCTTCACCACCAGACCGGAATCATCGGCAATGGTGGGCAGTCCGGTGGCAAGACAGGCTTCCCGCCCTTTTTTAAGGGCATTTTCAGCAAAGGTGGCACCATCTTCAACTGTTTCTGCCAGTTCCGGCAGGTCGGCAATGCAGATTACCTGCTCCACCAGCCCTGCCAACAGTGCCTTGATCTCCTCCAGCTTGCCACGGTTGCGGGTGGCCACCAGCAGTTGCTTCATTGTGCCAGGGCCTGCTGTTGGTGCTTGAACAGTTGCTGGATACCATCAATGGCCAGGTTACGCATGGCATCCATCTGATCCATTGTAAATGGCTCTTCCTCCGCCGTACCCTGCACCTCCACGAAACGGTTAGAAGAGGTCATCACAAAGTTCATATCCACCTCGGCACCGGAATCCTCTTCGTAATCAAGATCAAGTACAGCATCACCATCCAGAATACCAACACTTACCGCTGCCACCGCCTCTTTCAGCGGATTTTCTGCAATGGTGCCGTTGGATATCAGCAAGCTGATCGCATCGGCCAGGGCAACATAGGCACCGGTGATTGAGGCTGTACGGGTACCACCATCGGCCTGGATCACATCACAGTCAATGTAGATGGTCCGTTCGCCAAGTTTTGACATGTCAGTCACCGCCCGCAGGGAACGGCCAATCAGCCGTTGTATCTCCAGAGTACGGCCTGACTGCTTGCCCCTGGCTGCCTCACGGGATGAGCGGCTATGGGTGGCACGGGGCAACATGGAATATTCTGCCGTGACCCAGCCGGTGCCTTTCCCCCGCAGAAAAGGCGGTACAGACTCCTCAACCGAGGCGGTGCAGATCACACGGGTATCACCAAACTCAATCAACACCGAGCCTTCAGCATGTTTGGTAAAGCCACGGGTTATTTTTATTTCACGTAATTGCTGTCTGGTACGTCCGGTACGGGACATTGTTTTCTCCTTATTTTAGTAAAATAGAAACAGGTAAACCTTTAAATCGGCAGTTGGGATTACTCCGAGGGAGCGACTGGGCTGCAAATCGTTTTGGCTCTTGGCGAAATGAAGCGTTAAACAGCCGGTGCTGTCTGAACCCGAAGGGTGAGTTCAGCGGCTGTAGCGTAATGAGCTTTAGTGCCACAGATTTCAGCCCTCGGAGCGAACAGGAGTACTCTCAAATGCCGAAGACAGGGTAAAATCACTTAATTCAAAACATCAACATTACTTGATAAACTTACTGATCTGATTAAACTTTTTCTCACCGATGCCATGCACCAGCATCAGATCGGAAGGCTCTTTGAAATCACCATGCTGCTGACGATATTCAACAATCCGCATTGCCAGGGTTGGGCCAATTCCTGGTAGAAACTGTAAATCTGCCAAGGTAGCGGTGTTAAGATCAAGCTGTAATCCCAGGGTAATCAGATGGGCAGCAGCCATACTGCCAGATTCAGCCTGTGGAGCAGAGGTTGCATTATCACAACTCAGCCAGAGCTGATCCCCTGACCGGACTGTCTCCATCAGGCTGATGATATTTTCATCAGGGATCTCTCCGCCGCATAATGGTTTTGCAACTGTCATCAGGTCAGTAACCAGGTCTGTGCCGGACAGGATGTAGATGCCGGGATGGGCAACATCACCGGTAATCTGGAGCTGTCTTACATCCTCAGATGCAGAAAAGGTCGCCAGCAGGGTTGGTTCAACCGGCTGACGACCCTTTAAGTATATCAGGCTGATCATTGCAGCCATTGCAAGCAGCAACAGGGCCAGCCTCTGGTACAGGCTTTGCCCCTGCCCGCCTTTCAGGCTTTTGTTCTGTTTATTCCAATTCCAGATCAAAGATGGATGCAAGGCGGCGAGGAGATCGGCGACGAAGGCGTACACGAAGTACGTTGAGGAGCCGATAACGAGCCAACAAAGAAGACGCTTTGATATGGCATTGGAATTACTTTTCTGCATCCTCACGGTGAAGTTTATAATCTATACCATCAATCAAAGCCTGGTAAGAGGCATCAATAATATTGTCTGAAACCCCGACTGTTCCCCAACGGCAACTGTTATCGCCAAGCTCAATCAAGACCCGGATTGAGGATGCAGTCCCCTCTCCTGCTGGCAGCACCCGCACCTTGTAATCATGCAGTTTAACCTCTGTCAGTTTGGGGTAGAACTTCTCCAGAGCCTTACGCAGGGCATTATCAAGGGCATTTACAGGGCCACTACCTTCAGCAGCGGTATGCTCAATCTTACCGCCAACCTTAATCATTACCGTAGCCTCTGAATTTGGCTTCAGGTCATCGCTCCGTTTTTCATCAAGCACCCGGAAGCCCATTACCTGGAAGTATTTCTTGTGGCTGCCCAGTGCCCTTTTCATCATCAGCTCAAAGGATGCCTCAGCCCCTTCAAACTGGAAGCCACGGTTTTCCATCTCCTTGATCTCTTCCAGAATTTCCTGTGTAACCGGATCCTTACTATCCAGGTTGATCTTGAACTCCTCGGCCTTGGCCAGGATATTGGATTTGCCGGACAGGTCAGAGACCAGCACCCTGGTTCTGTTGCCCACCAGCTCTGGACGGATATGCTCATAGGTCTCTGGGTGACGCTGGATAGCACTGACATGGACACCACCCTTATGGGCAAAGGCAGAGTTGCCAACATAGGCCTGATGCTTGGCTGGTGAAAGGTTGGCCAGTTCAAACACAAAGCGGGAAACATCCCGCAGGTTACGCAGTTGCTCATCGGAAACACAGTCTTTTTTCATCTTCAGCCTGATGGCCGGGATGATTGAACAGAGGTTGGCATTACCACAACGCTCACCAAAGCCGTTGATGGTGCCCTGCACCTGAACAATGCCGTGGTGAACCGCCATCAGGGAGTTAGCCACCGCACATTCACTGTCATTATGGGTATGGATACCCAGCGGAGTGGAGATATGCTTTTTGATCTCTGTAATAATTTCAGCTACTTCGTATGGCATAGTTCCACCATTGGTGTCACAAAGCACAATGCAGTCCACCTTGGCAGCTTCGGCAGCCTGTAAGGTCTTGATGGCATAATCAGGGTTGGCCTTGTAGCCATCAAAGAAATGCTCGGCATCGTAGAAGACCTCAGACACATTCTGCTTCAGGAAGACCAGTGAATCATTGATCAGCTCCAGGTTTTCATCCAACGTAATCCTTAAAGCCTCACGAACATGGAAATCCCAGGTCTTGCCAAATATGGTAATTACATCAGGTTCTGCCGCAATCAGGGTCTGGATGTTATGATCCTTGTCAGGCGTGGTCTTGGCACGGCGGGTTGAACCAAAGGCTGCTATCTTGGCCTGTTGCAGTTTTTCTTTCTTGATGTCATTGAAAAAGGCCACATCCTTGGGGTTACTGCCAGGCCAGCCACCTTCAATGTAATTGATACCCAGCTCATCCAGCCTATGGGCAATCCTGATTTTGTCCTCCACAAGAAAAGAAATATCCTCTGCCTGGGTTCCGTCACGTAGGGTTGTGTCATAAAGTTTTATAAGGCTCATCTTGGGTTGATCCTCCGATTTTTTATTTGTGTTTGATTTGATGATGGCAAGGTTTTTGCCGCCCTGGATTTCTTATGCCTTATCACTAAAGTAATAGAAATCAGTACTCCATCAACTTTACATCTGTCAAGTATTGGCTTTATTTTCAGATAATCTTGACCCTGCCTAACACGGACAGCATATTTTTAACCAGCAGCGGGTTGAAATCTGTGCCAATGCCCTGCATCAGCACGTTGGCAATCACCTCTACCGGCCTGGGTTCCTGATAAGGTCGGCGGGTCCGCATGGCATCGAAGCAGTCTCCAATCACCACCATCTGGCTGACCAGGTTCTGTTCCCAGCCAGCAGGAACGGCAGGATACCCCCTGGCATCAAATCTAATGTGATGTTCAAAAGCCACCACAGCAGCCAGGCGGGGCATACCGGACACACCGGTCAGGTAATTGGCACCCTTAACCGTATGGCTTTTCATAATTACAAACTCTTCCTCAGACAGTTGCCCTTTTTTATTAAGCACTTCTTCTGGAACAAAGAGCTTGCCAATATCATGCATCATGGCTGAAATGCCGATTTCACTCAGCATCTGTCCGCTGATCCCCAGAGATGCAGCCTGGGCCAGGGTTAAAATGCAGACGTTGGTGGAATGGGTAAAGGTGTATTCATCCTTCTCCCGCAGGGCTGCCAGCAACATCATCGCCTCACCCTCTTTTTTAAACATGGTCACCAGATCTGTCACCGATGCAGCGATATTATTGACCTTCAGACGACCATTGTTCCTGACCGCTTCATACAGTTCACCCATCCGCTCCAGCTCTACCTTGGAAAACTCCTCCAGCTTGTTAACGCGACGATGGATATGCTCTGAATGGCCTGAATACTGGCTGCTATATAAAATCTCATCATTTTCAGGCAGGACATCACACTGATCCAGAAGCATTACCTGGCCCAGGGTAATGCGGGGATTATCAACCATACTGTCTGGACTGAACTGGTTGGCTAAAAGGCCGATCAGCATTATCAGATCATTCTTGTTGGCATTGGAAAAGAAACGGATCTGACTTATGCCATGCTCTGCCAGAACCTGCACAAAACGGTCCAGTACCATGGAAAACTGCTGGGGTACACCATCAATCACCAGCTCGCTATCAACGGCAATCAGCTTTATTTCATCATGTTTGCTGATTGCCTTTTCAAAACCTGCCCAGGCTGTACTGATCAGCCGCTCCACCTGGGGATGGTTCAGGCTGTAGAGGGCAGCCGCTGCCGATGCTGACAACAGATGGCGTATCAGTTCATGAATTTCATGGTATTGTCTGTCCCGTTTATCCACGGATTCTGCTCCGAACAATCTTCAGTGTCTCACTGGCCTGACGTGCCAGCTCATCATGGCCAGATGCATATTGCTCCAGGATCGCTAACACAGACTGGGGCGGATAGCGATCAAACGAACGCAGAATATCAACCTTTAACCGGTTAAGTGCCTTAAATGCCAGCAGACTTCGGCTGTTAAGCAGTTTAACCAGCTCTGGCAGCAGCTCTGGCCGCCCGATTTCAGCCAGGGCCTGTACAGCCGCTGTTTTAAGCTCAGACTCCACTGCACTGAAACCACCGCTGGTTACAATATCCAGCAGCTTTGATGCCATCTCTGGCGTGCTGTTCTGGTCGGCAATACTTACTGCCAGCAACTGAATTTCACGGTCAGGAGAATCCATATCCCGCATTATCTGCCGCTGGGCGATCAGATCACCACTTTGTACCAGCAGCTTTAAAGCCTCGGCCCTGACCTTGGGGTTTGCATGTTTAAGTAGCGGCCTGATCTGGTTAAAATCTTTAAGTGGACCTAAATTACGCAACATTACCAGTATGTTACGCAACACATACCAGCGGCTGTCCATCAGCCTGGCCAGCAGGTTTGGCCTGGCAGCCTCGCCAAATCCCTGAACACGATCCATCATAAAACGACGCAGGGACATATTGTCCTCTTCCGCCATCCGGTCCAGCATAGGTTCAATGAAAATACGTCCAAGTACCTGAATCAGCAATGCAACCTGATCATACTTGGGCTTACCCCAGATGGAAAGGCCACTCAGGATTTCATCCAGAAATTCCCGTTGGCAGAAGGTGTCCCGCAGAGCGATACGCAACTTCTGGGGCAGTCTTGGGTCAGCCGCCTGCCGCAGCAGAGACAGCACCTGACCATATTCACCCAGTTCCAGCAACTGCCCACAGGTATCGGATAGGTTCTTAAGCAGCAGTTTGGCAGCATCTCCGTCAGGGTTATTTATAACCAGTTGCAGTATTACCTCACTGCTTCTGGCATCAATAGCCTGGAGCTTGAGAGAACCCATCAGACTGTTCAGTTCTTCCTGATTTAAAGTGGGCTGGTGTGCCAGTTGCAGGGTTTCCAGCAGGCCGGTGTTATAATCTGTTGGTATAAAGACTTCGTGGCGGTGTTCCTGCAACAGAACCGACATCTTGTCACAGGCGATCTTACGCATGGTAATGCTTTCCTGAATCTCCGCCATGTTGGGCAACAGTTTAATCAGAATTCCCTGTAAAAGTGGTGGAGCAGCGGAAAACTCATCGGCACCACCATAGATTGCAAGCAGCTTGTCTTCATCAAGGCTACGCAGAATAGCAGATACAGTTGCAAACCTCGCCTCTTCAGAATCACTGTACCATCCCAGAAATTGGCGTACCAGTGGCGGATCAAGGCTGTTGATAAAGATCGTAAGCTCAGACAGTTCTTCAGATACCGCTGCATTAAAATCATCAAAACTGAATACACCTGTACCAGCAGCTCCACTGGCATCAAAGACCTGATCAAGCCAGACACAGACATGGTTTGACGTGCTTTCCAGATCAAGAATACGTCCCCTGAAACGGGCATTCAGGCTGGCGGCCAACTGTTCTGGCCCTGTTATAGTATTGGCAAGATCGCCTTTGATCAGCTTTCTTACCAGACGACTGAGCATTGAGCCATCTTCTGGATCCACCTGCTCATCATCAATTGTTTCAGCAAACAGGTCATAGCGGATGGCCCGCACCTCTATGGATGTAATGGCCGCTGCCTGCCACAGCTTTTCAATTCCACCTGCTTCAAAAACCTCTTCACGTTTACGCACCAGCAGTGCCAGCATAGTTGCTACTTCATCCGGCTGGGGTACCTGATTAAAGACCAGTACGGCAATACCCAGTTCAAAAAGTGAATTTGCAATGCTTTTGCAGACCTGGTTGGTAGGCTCAATATATTCATCACCCATCAAAAGGCCGTCACGGGTAATACCCAACTGCGTCACCTCGCCACCACGCAGCTCCAGCAGGTGGCTGATTGATGCGGTCAGTCTTGAAATCGCTGCATTTACAACCGGATGGTTTGATGGATAGGCATTCCAATTCCGCTTGGCAATGTTAAGGTCAGTGGCAACTGTAACAACAGCCTTGGTGGGCAGCGGGGAAGCAAGTATGTTTTCAGCAAATTGGTACACATTTACACCTGAAAGAATGGAATGTTTGACTATAACTTAGAAATTGGTTACTTCACAACATTAACAATCAACTTATTCCAATTCCAGATCAGAGATGGATTCAAGGCGGCGAGGAGATCGGCGACGAAGGCGTACACGTAATACGTTGAGAAGCCGATGACGAGCCAACGAAGAAGACGCTTTGATATGGAATTGGAATTACGAGGGAATTATGCAGAGTACACGAAAAGCAGGCATATTGTTACACCCATCATCTCTGCCAGGCAGTGGCGGCATCGGCACACTGGGATCAGAAGCTATCCAATTTATAGATTTTTTACATCAAACAGGATTTACCCTCTGGCAGATTCTGCCCTTAACACCACCGGCAGCAGGCAACTCGCCCTACTCTGCCTTTTCGGTCTTTGCCTGCAATCACCTGCTGATTGACCTGCAACAACTGGTGGATGAGGGAGACCTGACCCAAAGTGCGATTAAAAACAAGCTGCCAACGGACCATGTTGATTTTGAAAAGCTGATCCCCTGGAAGGAAGAGCTGCTGCAACAGGCTGCAACCAGCTTTTTAAGTCAGCAGGATACCGAGCGACTGCACCAGTTCTGGCAGTTTTGCGACAGTAACTACTGGCTGCATGATTATGCCCTGTTCCGTGTTTTAAGAAACCATTATCGTAACAGGCCGTGGCATCGCTGGCCCGTGGAACTTGCCAGACGTGAGCCGGCAGCTCTTGAAAAGGCATCGGTGAAGTTCGGGCAAGAGGTCGGTATGCAGAAGTACCAGCAGTGGCAGTTTTTCAGGCAATGGCAAAGGCTGAAGGAGTATGCTAACCAGAAAAACATCGGCATCATCGGTGATCTGCCGATTTTTGTCTCCCATGATTCTGCCGATGTCTGGTGCAATCAGCACCTGTTTCTGCTGGATCAGAATGGTAAACCAGAGGTAGTGGCCGGTGTACCACCGGATTATTTTAGTGCCACTGGTCAGCTTTGGGGCAATCCGCTCTACAACTGGCAGGCCATGCAGCAGGATGGCTATGCCTGGTGGATTGCACGAATTAAGTTGATGCTACAGCAGTCTGATCTGATCAGGATTGACCACTTCAGAGGCTTTGAAGCTGCCTGGCATGTACCGGCCAAGGCCCGCACCGCCATAAAAGGCAGTTGGGTGCCTGGCCCGAGATATGATTTATTCAATGCCCTGCAAAACGCCTTTGGCAAACTGCCATTTATTGCAGAAGATCTTGGAATTATTACAAAAGAAGTTGAAGAGTTGAGGGATTGCTACAATCTGCCAGGTATGAAGATACTGCAATTTGCCTTTGATTCTGATGCTGCCAACCCATACCTGCCCCATAACCATCTGCCCAACAGTGTTATTTACACCGGCACCCATGATAACGACACCACCCTGGGCTGGTTCAAGAGTCTGCCTCCTAAAACAGTACACAGGATTTATGAATATCTTGATCTGCCAGGCTTAAATCCGGTCAGGGATATAATCCGAACCGCACTGGCTTCAGTCTCCAACACCGCCATCATACCGCTGCAAGACCTGCTGGAACTGCCAACAGAAGCCAGAATGAATAAGCCAGGAATAGCCCTTGGCAACTGGAATTGGCGTTATGGGTCTGAGTACCTTACAAAGGAATTATCAGAAGATTATGCGATGCAGTTAAAGCGTTATGGCAGGTGATGATGTTGTGTGCGGAAAATCCAGATTGTGCTGCTGCAACTTGATTTTCAGCAGTTCCACCTGTTTTTGCAGGATATAATCTGGCCGCTGCTTAAAAGGGATGGTCTGCAAAAAATCAGAATAGATCCCCAGCTCTGTGGCAGAGCTGGCGGCTATCTGCAACGCCACTTGCCAGCCTGTCATGGTTGAACCATCCGGTTTATCTGCTGATGACACCAATGGCAGTATCCGGCTGATACCAGCCTTACTGGCACGTTCCGCCAGTCTGATTTTAGTTGCAGGCCGCAGCTCTGACCAGTTGTTAGCCGTTGTATGCAGACAGCAGCACCAGGCCAGGGCCTTGCCCCAGGCAACAGGCAGTTTAAGACGCTGGCAAAGGGCCTTGGCTGGCTCAAAGCCAGCTTTATCATGACCATGATGTCTGGGATACAGTTCTGGTTTGGTGCAGAGCTTGCCAAGGTCATGAAACAGACCACAAAACCTGGCAAGTGGATCAGTTATTTCAGCAGCCACCTTCTGCATTACCTGTATGGAGTGGCTGAACAGATCACCTTCAGGATGGTACTGTAACGGACCAGCAGGAACCTGCCCCATTTTAAATATCTCCGGCAGATAGCTTGTACCAGTTTGATACTTCACCATCAGTTGAAAGAACAGCTCTGGCTTTTGTCTGGCCAGGGCCTTCACCATCTCCCTGCTGAATCGCTCCACCGGTATATCTTCAAAAAGCTCTTCCCACTGCCTGCTGTTAAGTTGTTGAACAGCTTCATGGTGCAGTTGCCAACCATCGGCTGCAAATCGGAAGGCACGGAAAACCCTGATCGGATCATCATAAAGAGAATCTTCAGCACAGGGTCGTAACTGCCCATCTGCAAGATCAGCCTGACCATTTAATGGGTCAAACAATAGGCCATCAAGCCCCATTTTCATGGCATTTATGGTGAAATCACGACGTTTAAGCTCCTGCACCATAGTTGCAGGATTGTCGATGACAGTTACCTCTACATTACCCAGCCCTGGCTTATGTTTAAACCAGATCGGGCTGCTGCTGACCGGACAGACCGGCCTGAAACCTGCCATCTCAAGCTGTGATCCTGAAAGTGCTGCTACCAGGTCAATATCCTGCACTGGTTGCCCAAGCAGCAGATCTCTGACCGTACCACCCACCAGCCAGATCTGCTGGTGAAGATTCTCAGGAAACAAGGCTTTAACCTGGTTGATGACTGTATTCATGGCTGACTTTGGTAGAGGTTGGAATTGTGTACTAAAACGGTGAGTGGTCAAATATAAGAACTTCACCTGTTACTGGAGAGTCATAGGAGAGCTTGACTGCCTTGCCGTGCAAGGTATGGGCCAACCGCAGGTAAAGCCAGATCGGCCCTTGTCCGGTCAGTATAACCTGATTACCCACTCCTGCCAGCTTACGTGCCTGTTCTTCGTATTCAGGCAGCTTGGCCAGCTTGGCTGCTCCGGTTTCGTCATAAAGGGTTTCTACGTCTATAGTGATTAGTTGCATTAACAGCCTCAATTCAGGTTATTTTCAATGAGTTCTTGACCTCATTGCGGAAATCAACAACTTTGTCTGGCGTAATTACTTTTGTTCTAAACTGTTCTGCCCTTGCTTGTAATGATGGTTTTAGTTCTCCATCTTTTAATATATATGGTGATGTGCTGACAAAAAAACTATTTACATACAAACCAAAATCCTTCTGTAACGCTGCAACTTTATATAAAGCATCAGCTTTTTTATCGTCGTTTTGATCACCAGATTTACATTCTACAGTATAAAGGGCATTTTCTCGTGTAAACATAAGATCAAATTCATTACTGGTGCCAACTGGGTTCCTGATCTCAATCCCGATTACCAAGTCATCTATACCAGAACCAAGTAGGGGATGAAGTTCATTAAAGCAAAATTCTTCCAGCCAGCCACCTGTTAAGAACTGAATTTCAGACTTAACCAGTTCCTTTTCAATGGAATCACCTTGCACTAAAAAGCCTGCCATTTTCAGAAACTCTAACTCTGTCCTGGTAGCTCCAAAGAAAGAGTCTTTTAGAGTGAACGGCTTTTTAGTGTCGCGATGTGGTCTTAAAGCTCCTCCTAGCCAGCTCAAAATGTTTCTGATTTGCTGATAGTGAGTAGTTATCCAAAAGGCAAGTTCTTTACGATTAGTTGCATCACCAGCTAACTGTGCAAGCTTTGTGCTGTTTTTAGCCTCAAATCCGTAGGCAGCCAAGTAATCAAGCACCTTAATTCGATTATTCAGAGGATAAATTTGGTTGCTTGAACGTTTTGGGAAGATATTTACCATTTGATTCTGACCAAGTGGCACATAAAACATTCTACTGCCAAAATCTTTAAAAAATTCATAAATGGCAATGGACATTACTTTTGTACCGCAGGTAAGATTAACTATAAATTCAGCATCATCTCTACCAGTAATCCATTCATCAATTTTACGATGACAGTCAACTATAGAGTCTTCAACAACCTGCAATATATTATATTTATTACTGTAATCAAGTCCCATGCTTTTTAAACTGGCTATAATATGGGCAGATTTATTCTTATTCTCCATTGCTGCACTACTAATAAGCAAAAGCTCGTCTGGTTTGTACTCAGCAATTGGCAATATATTAGGGGTCGTTTGATCAGAAACCAGACAGACATGGATATGGCTCATTTTTATGCTCCTTAAATGTTGTCGTAACCCCTCGTATTTTAACAGCTCTTGACCTCTATAACACGCCAGGCATTACCTTGTTGCTCCACCACTACAGAAGTCTTTACAACATCTTTTTTAGTAAACAGCTTTTTGTGCATTAAAGCTGGAACTATACTTTTATCCTGTGCCAGTTTTACCTCAGCTTTGACACCATCACTATTCTGAGCTGTCAGGGTTTGGTTACCAGGTGTCCAGATTAGGCTGGCAGATTGCCAGGTAACAATTGTAGGTACCACTGGTTCTAACTTTTTAACTTTAGCTACTGCTGTTGCAGCAATAGACGTTTTATCCAGCTCCTTTATTGTACGTTCTGCCCATAAACTACCAGTAGGATCAAGTTCTTGCAGCTCTATTGCTGCCCAACCAAAGGGGAGCAGTTTTGAATTTTCCTTGGGTGCATCACCTGCTAACCATACAGTTGTAGATTTTGGGCCATAGCTGGGTTTTTCCCCCTTTTTTCCCATAATCTTAATATTACGAACTCCTTCTATGGTTATAGCCTCTGCACCACTATGACGACCTAAGCGAACAGGGAATACTGTTTTAAGATACCTGTCACCAAATTTCTGTTTCATCTTAGCAGCAAGCCCTGCTGAAGGATTGATCCCTTTAAGTATCTGCTCCTCTGCCAGCATTTCCTGGTTAAAAAACTGACAGGCTTGTTTAATAAAATCTTGCAGGTTATTTGCAAGCTTTGCAGTCTGGCTGCCTGGTTGTGTTGGTCGTAAAGAAATTAAACCTTCAAAAACTGCATCTGAATCCTGCTTAATAACTTCCAGTATCTGTTGTGGCCCTTTTGCCTCATATTTTGAATCCTTCTTCTTTTTGTTAACGGCAAAGCAGATTTTGGTACTGATTGAACCAACAGGCATAAAGTCTGAAAGTTTTAGTTGTGAAAAGGGATCTTTATCAAATCTGCCACCAAGGAGTTTTTCTTCAAGTTCCTGGCTTTTGCTGGCAGTGGTTCGATTACCTTTATTTAAATGATTAAGCCAGCCGGTACGGAGAGCACCTTTAAGTGCAGTACCTGGGATATAGGCACTATTATCAGACGGTAAAAATGAAGTGCGATAGATACTGAATTGACTCAGCTCTTGTTTTACCTGCCTTGGCTGTAACTTAGTTGCTATCCTTTCGTAATTTTTAAGAAAACCATCTGAAATCTCTACTTGATGTCCTTGTGGCAGCTCTGTACGTGACCACAGAAATTTATAGATCTCTAAAATCGACTCCAGTGTGCCTTTTTCACATATAGCTAAAAACTTGTTACGATCAGCCTGATTAAATGAGCTTATCAAACTAACCGGATCAAAGCTGATCAGTTTTTTATTGACCTTATCCACCGCAAAACCGGTTGGTTCATAGACTTCATCACAGCCTATATGCACAGGTGAAAAAATATGTAAGCGTACTTTGAAGGTATTCTGCATCACAAAACCTCCATTTGAACCGGAATATACAAGCTGTAACCCTGGCTTATGGTTTCTGGCTGTGCCTTGGATAGTTGATTAAGGGCAGTTCCAATATATGGCTTGTCTAGCAGCTCATTAATATCATTAGGGAACAAAACCGCTCCTTCATCAAGCATGACCACCGGGTTTTTATATGGTTTACCTGCCACAGCCAGCCAGTCTCCATGCCTTCCAAAGCGAGTAAACGGTGTAAAGTAGCCATCTTGAAACTGATCTGGATCTGGTACAGACGGAGCTAATGTGTATATTGCATTAGGAGTTTTTGAGCCAAACTCTGCCAGATTGATTTCTTTATGATCAATTACCTTGAACTTGCCCGCTCCAGTGGAGGCATCACGTCCGAAACCTGTAATGCCGATCCTTTCCAGACCAGCTATAAGGCTGTCTACTTCAAGCAAGTTGGTATTAATCCCTACAATCAGTGCCAGCTTGCAGCCTGGGGCATAACGGATTGTATCTGTTGTATATGGTGCAAATCCTGCACCTGCTGTTGTTGTGCCTGTTAAGCGGTTAATACTGTTGTGGCCAAGCTCTTCCTGGCTGATATAAAAATCTGTACTCAGCCCTGCTTCTTTAGCTAGCTTTTGATCATTTAGCCATTCAGTTTTTTTCAAATCAGACATGGCACCAGGCTGCTTGCAAACCAACCACCTGTTCTGTTTCATATCCTTACGGCGACCAACCAGTTCCTCACGACTGTAGCTTGACAAGTCAAACAGTAGTTCCAAAGGTGCATCAGGGCGTTTTAAGGCAAATGTTCCATCAGCTAAGGCAGGTAGAGCTGTTGAAAAGACAGCAAAAGGGCTTTTACTGTAGTTTGCCACAACTTCAACAAAAGGTATTTTCAAGAGATCGCTGTCATAGGCAGCCTGCCAGCAGAAATGTCCAAAAAGGGTGTCACCCTTTAAGGGCGTTCCGAAGGCAGAGCATGGTTCTATGGTGATAGAGTAAATCTTCATGCTACCCCCTTAAAACGGGTTGCAGTCTGAAAACCGCTTGTTAATTTCTTCATCTGAAAAGTTGAACAGAATACGTCCATAACCACGGCTGCCACTGCCACCCAGAGCATCAATTTCAACCAGTTTTAGTCCCTTAAATAGCAGGGTTTCAAACCGCTCTTCTTCACCTTCAGCAAGCACTTTAAAACTGATTGTAAAGCCAAAGACTGTGCCTTCTGGCACTCTCTCAATAAAACGGGGATTTAGGGCAGTACCCTTGATACGGTCAATGCTGTTTTCAGATTTAACTTCTGTTAAGGACCAACGGTTTTGTCTGGCCTTTTCCTTCCAGTCTTCATCCAGATAGCAGTCAGCAAAGGAAGCTCTGGTTGGTCCAAAGCCTGCTTCTTCATCCTGGTCAGAACCACCCACACCAAAAAACGTTGCAATTGCTTCACCCTTTGTTTTCATTCCATCATCAGCAACTGACTTCAGAGCTTTACCGGATACTGGTGCCCCTTTGGTTAAGCCCATCAAACCACTTTCAAGCTCTAGCAGTGATCTTGTTTTACCTTTTAGGGATGATCCTGGAATGTATGGTTCGCGGGTATGGGGGTGGATAATAACAGGGCTATCGGTGCCGCCGATATGCATTTCCATATTGCCGGAGCCGATATGCAGACCGCTTTTTAGGGTAATGGTACCTTTGTACTCACAGATTTTAATAAGTTTCATAACGTTAATTATTCCTTTCGTTATTATTTATACTTTGATTCCTCAAATTTATAAAAACCGATAAATGCCTCAAAAAAACTAATGAGTAAGTCAAATGATGTCCTATCATCTTCTTTAACTTCTTCAATTAACTGGCATATAAGGTCATTAAACTCCTTTGTAATCAGCTTTCTCCCTTCTGCATATGCTAACTTCGCTTTTAACATTTTCAGAAAAGGAATTACATTTCGATACTCCTCACCATTACGTAACAGGTCTGAAAGCCGGACTACCTCATCAAAAAACTTGCGTAGTTGACTTATTTTGTTTTTTTCCAACTTATCGCCTCTTGTATTAAGGCCAGCTTTAGACACTTTTATAGCCCACTTTTGAGCATCATCAGCCATAAGTTCTGGATTGATTATTCTATTTTTGGGATCAGCATAAAACTTGATTACCATAGCTACTTCCTCCTATCTCTGATTATAAAGTACTTGCCAAAGTGCAATTTTAAATTTGCTGTCAAAGTCGGTCAGCCAGAGCGGTACCTCTTGCAGCACTGTATCTACTGCTGTCTGGCGGCTACCCCTCTCCAAACCCTTACCAATATTACGAGTGGCACTGTAAGTCAGTCTGGCACGCCACCCAAGACATGACATATCTTCCAGGTTTATGGGACGTTTAGCAGATTTAATCTGCTTTTCCATGCCAGCCAGTTGGGTAAATTCATTCATCTGATACAGCAGGGCTTTACCTACAATCCCTTCAGCCTGCCATGCTTCCAGTTTGTCTTTTATCTGCTGTAACTGCCTGAACTCAGACCATGTCACAGTTTTCCCAAACAACGATAGACGGTTACGACCTTGTTTCTTTGCCTGGCCGGTAAGGGCTTGTTCGCTCTGGTCTGCCAATGTTGGTACAGGGATTCCAGGCTTGTTGATGCTGATTCCTACAGAAATAGTAATTGCATTGTTGTTACATGCAAACTGGTTGAATCGTTTTTGCAGCTCTTCAGCAAAGATGATGATTCTGTTCCAGGGGCCAATCAAGAACAGGTCATCCCCACCTGCAAAGACAGTGTAAATATTCTGAAAACGGATGTCCGATGCCAGCAGGTCTGGCAAATAAAGGCTGAAGAAGTTATTTAGCTGCCTGCTGAAAGTTGCCAGCCGTGAAAGGTTGTATCTGCCTTCTGGCAGACCACATGCAAAAATCTTTCCCAGGTTATCAACGTCAGCTTTAAGCACTCCCAGTGCTTTGACACCGCTAAGTGTATCGGGATCCTTAGCTATGCAGGCAATATGGTTAAATGTTTTAGCATCACCAACTTCAAAAGAATCTTCATCCTGCAAACGTAGGTCATGAGCATCAGCTTGATTGTAAGTTGGCACATAGCCACTAACAACCTTTGTGGTCAGACCAGTGATTGTTTTAGTAGCAGGGCGTAACAGGGCAAAGTGCCGCAGCAACTGACCTTTATTGGCTAAAGTTGTAGCTACATCTTGTTTCAAATCAAAAGCTAGCTGATATTTCCCAAACAGTGGTTCCTTCAGGCGATTGCCAGGAAAATTCGCATTTGGGGCTAGTATGGCAAGGCTGTCTGACTTAACTAATGCAGCACCTATTCTGATCTGGTCACGGCAGATCAGACATGCAGCTTCATTATCCCCCAAGTACAGCTCACCTACAGTAGCTGGATCAGCAGCTCTTTTGCCACAGAATGGACAGATGCCCAGCCGGTTATCAAAGCTGTCAAGATAGTTAGTTTGCACCCCCAAAGCAGACAGGGGCAGTTTACGGTACTTCTTTGCCTCGGCTGCTTTTGCCAGCCGTTCCCACAGGTTTACGAAATTATCTGCTTCAAACTCAGCAGGGGCTGCTGCAACAGAAGAAAGGCTAATACTTACCTGTCCGTAATAGTGTTTTAGCAACCAACTGTTAAGCTCTTGCTCTGTTGAGGTAACAGCATCCAGAGATTCAGGCAGGTTTGGTGCTATTAATATGAATTTTCCAGCAGCATCCAGCAGGATTGATGTGCCAGGTAAATTCAGCTTGTTGCATAGCTGATATGCAGCAAGCTCTGTAAGCATTGAAACAACAAAAGAGCGTCCCCTTAACAGCTTTGCAGCAGCACGGTTAGTACTGTTGCCCGCAGAAAAGATAAAATTCTGAATACCGGAGAAATCACCGGTTATCAGCATAAATTTTTTAGCTTGCGGGTCTTTCACCGCTGCCTCGTTAAGACTGTTTGTAGCTAAATGGTAACGGTATAGTGCAGTGGATATTGCTGCCGTGGCCCGTGAATGGTCGTACAGGGAAACATCAGGGATAACCTTACCAACGGTGGCAGCAGGTATAAAAGTAGTGAACCTTTCCCACAGACTACAGAAATGCTCCAGCCATAGGGCTGGTAGATCTATGTTGGCCAGTTCTTTCAAGCCATCAACAAACTGTTCAAATAGTGCTGCATATTCAGCCTTGGCTGACTTGTCGTCAGCAGGCTTTGCGTCAGACTCCAATAAAGGAAACAGATTTACTGCATTCTGCTCTGCCAGTTTGTACCTGAATTTATAATCAGCGATAGTGTCACTTTTATAAAACTTCTCTTCTCTCAGAAACTCTTCTGCCAATGGAATCAGGCGGGTTTTACGGAACTCTTTAAAGTTGACCTCTTCGCTGCAACCTTCAAAGATCTGTCTGTCCATACCACTTGAAAGTCTGTCTGCCTGGGTGACAATCCATTGTAATGGAGTTTCTGGCTTATGGTGCATTGCCGCCAGATTGATTAAAGAGTTGCCGCTTCTGGCTGCATCAGCATCCTCAACATCAGGCAACAGGCTGCTATAACGTTCAATAAATGCGGCAGTATAAAGTGCATGTTTATGGGTATGCCGGTTCTGATCCTGCTTGAAGGGTTGGTACAGTCCGGCATTGTCATTATAGTACCCAGTTGGAAGCTCCATTACAGCACGTTCTGCAAACTTCCCCACATCATGCAGCAGCCCTGCCAGTGCTATTTTTATTGTTGTCTGATCCATACTGTCTCCTTCTATCTAAACAGGTGTAGCTAAACTCTGTACTGTCCTAACCCAAAGGTGGTCTGTTTACCAAGATTAAGATGCTGGCAAAGCTCCACAAGTGGCAGATACTCCGCCAGCGGGCCGTGGTAGGTAACATGCCCCATCAGACCGCCAAAGCTCATGGCCTTTTCCTGGCGGTTAGAATAACGTTCCCAATCATGCCAGTAAATCCGGCCATCCTGCACCTTTACCTGCTCTGCCCTGGCCACCATACCACGGTAATCAAGCTCCGGCTCACCATCTCCCCAGGCGTTAAACAGGCTGGATACACGACGCAACATACTGCGTACAAGCACTGGAAACTCCAACCGTGATTGCAACTGATTTTCCTGCTTGAACCTGAGCGGTGTCAGTAACGTAATTGTTATGGATTGCAGTTTGTCGTCAGGTGGTACTGGCACAAGTGAGAGCAGTTCAGGCTCTGGCACAGGCTGCAACTTGTTGGTCTCAGGGCAGAACAGCTCTTTTCCCTTACAACTTACGCCTTGCAGTGCAAACCTGGCCCGATTTTCACCCATTTTTTTACCAATCCCCTGTTCACCCATCAGGCTGAAGGCATATACAAAATATGGCAGGTACTGGTTCATCTCTCCAAACAGAATCAGGTTAAAGTTAAATGGTTCACCTGCTGTAAAGCGGGTTCTGTTGTTATCATCTGGCTGGATAATATATGGGTGGGGTGGTGTAACTACCCGTGTATTGGTGGCATTTTCCCAAATTTTGGGTTCAAACAGACGGGCATAAACACATTTAATTGCCAGCAGGCAAGCGGTGCATTCTGTTTTGCGGATGGCACAGACCGCCTTTTTAAGGCAGCCACCAAAAGCTCCACGAAAGGTAGAACCTTTGTAAGCTGGCAAAATTGCATCATCTATCAATCTGGCGGATATGGTGTATTTACCCAGTTGCATTGCTTTTCCTTATTAATGTTTAACGTATACATAATGTTAATGGGTAAAACTGGCAAGCTGAAAGGCAATATAGGCGGTTTTTTGATTTTAAGGGTGGATTGAAACGTTGCAATTTAGCATGACCCAATTATAGACCCGATTTGACCCTTTTAATAGAAAAACCATCTATTTGCAGACTTACCAGTTCACCCAAACAACACCCCCATCGGCACAGCAAGCAACTGTTGATCAAAGGGTACAACCTGCTCACCGGTGTAAAGCAGCAGTCCACGCTTAAACTGCCCTGGCGTGGTTTCACGCAGATGTCTTAGGCCGTTAAAATCTTTGCTGATAACTGTTGTTGCAGCCTTGACCTCAATCCCCACCAGTTCTTTCCGGCGGTTTTCCAGCACAAAATCCACCTCCATACCTGTACTGGTGCGATAATGCATCAGCCTGGTATGTAAATCAGACCAGGTTTGATGCTTAATCAGTTCAGCATGTACAAACGCTTCCACCAGATCCCCAGGCAGACCAAGAGCATCTTGCATCTGTTGAGAGTCTTTGCCTTGAAGGTGTGCCATCAGCCCGTAGTCTGACAGAAAAAGTTTCGGGGATTTTTGCAGACGTTTGCCCAGATTTGATGACCAGGCCGGAACCTGATGTATCAGGAACAGGGTTTCAAGCAGTGTCATGTAGCGTTTGAGGGTTGTCTGGGGGATAGCAGAGCTGCGGGAAAGCTCTGCAAAGTTAAGCAGACCGCCACTACGTATGGCCAGCAACTCCACCAGTCTGGGAAGCTCTGTCAGACCATCAATCTGGGATATATCTTTTACATCACGCTGCAATATTGTGGTCAGGTAACTGTCAAACCAGGCCGTACGACGGTTCTGACTGGTACGCTTTATGACTTCGGGGTAACCACCTGCCAGTATCCTGTCAATGAACTGCTTCCGGTTAAACTGGTAACTGCTTTCAAAGTTTCCCTCAAAAAAAAGATCAATCAGGCTGGTGGACTGTTTGGCAAGTTCTGTCTGTGACAGAGGGTGCAACTCAATAGTCTCAATACGGCCAGCAAGTGAATCTGAAAGTTGTGGCAGTAGCAAAACATTGGCAGAACCTGTCAGCAGGAAACGCCCAGGAGAGCGGTCTTTATCCACACTGGCCTTAATAGCCAGAAACAGCTCTGGTGCTCGCTGTATCTCATCAAGACTAACCGGTTCATTTAGTGAGTTAATAAACCCAAAGGGGTCTGACCTGGCTGCCGCAAGTACTGCAGGATCATCCAGGGTCAGATAACGTCTGCCTGGCTGCAATGCCTGTACCAGTGTGCTTTTACCTGTCTGCCTGGCACCGTTTATAAGTACAACTGGTGAATCAGTGAATGCTTCCAGTATTCTGCTTTTAATGGCACGCTCTATCATAATTGTAACTCCGTCCGTTTGATGGATGAAATTACATCATATTTGTGGATGATTTTCAACCTTAACTCATCTACAAGCTGAATCATAATTAGCTTGCAGGTTCATCCAGAATTACGGGCTATGCCCAAAAGCCTTGCCAAGAAGCTCTGCCAACTTGGCTATAACTGGTTCTTGCCATTACTTTTTCTCTGGTTTTACAAACTGTTTGGCTGCCCACCCGTCTGCTATTGCATTCAAAATGTTGTCACAGCTTGCCACCAGCCTTCCGCCTGTACGAGCAGCCTTCCCGGTTGCAAACTGCTCTTCATTTTCTCGTTTAATTACAACAAAGTCTGTAGAAGCCGTATTGTACGCAGTATAACCAAAAGAAACAGGTAAAAACGCAGTGGTTACACCTACCAGAATAGCCCCACTCGCAATTGTTCCGGCAGATTCAGATGCTGTTTTGCATCCGATCTTCAGATTTTGCAGGTAAACCAGGTAATCAACCTCTGCTGGTATATTCTCACCATCAACAACCGTTACCTGTGTAGCACCGCGTCGAACTGACCCTTCTTTCAGGAAATTAGCCATAACCAGCTCATGTCCGACCTCTGTTGGTGTGCATACAACAGCACCGCCCTTAAGTGGTTCACCCTTTTTTAGAGCAGCTTCTTCCCGTGCCTTTTGGATGTCTGTCAACTGACGACATACCACTTCATCCAGTTTTCTAGCATGATCAGAGTTGTAGACTATACCCACACTAGCATCCAGTGGCAGCAAACTGGTTGTTTTATAATTAACGCTGCCACCCCCCGCACATCCGACCAGCATTAGCATTATTACAACACCAATAACATTTTTAATTTTAGCAGCTAAATTGAACATACTTACTCCCTTTGTATTATTTGTATTGCAATTAAGTTTTACTCCATATCCGAGTGTTCAGATCCAGTTCTTCCACTATTCCTACAACATGAAATATCCAATCCAGGGTACGCTTAATATGATCAACATTATTAAGCGGTTCATTAATATTTGGCTCAAAGGCATTATATGGAAAATTACCAGCAGCAATATTTATCCATGAATTTTCAAAGGATATATCAACATGGCCTAGCCTGTTTTGCAGTTCAATCAATCGCTCCATCATCTTAGGTGTAAGAAGGTAACGCACCTCAACCTGATCTGTAGAATAAACTGTAAAGTGCTGACTAAAACGTGGATCTTCAAGTTTAACCAGTTTTGATGACAATCCCGATAGTATTCCGGCTCTTCCAGACTTGACAGTTGTAAAACCAGAAAAATGCTTATTAAAATCTGCTACAAAAAACAGGCCCTGAAAGATTGTTACCCAGTATTCTTCTGTCCTTGTGGTTGTATTACCATTACTGTCTTCCTCGGTTGTGGTTGTTTCGTGACGCTCTTCTGCCTGAACCAATGAAAAGTGTAATGAGGTTTTTCCATACAAACCTTCAAAATGATCTTTACCACCATAACGGTCTGGTTGTGAAAAAAGTCGGGAACTGTTGAAGTCTGATTCACTTACGTAGCTATCGTTCGTGTATTTAAAACCTGGCAGTGAAGATTCCAGCAATATAGGAATAGTTTCTTGTTTAAACTGTCCTATCAGTCTGTTTTTATTAGATTGTATAAAGTTAAACCCCAAGATAAGGAATAAAGCAGCCACAAACAGGCAAGTTATCAAGCATTCTCCGAATATCCATACAACAACAACTGTTAGAAATGTAATTGCCAAAAGGTTTAATACTGATTTTCTGCTGTCTTGCAACAGCTCCAGTCTACGAAACTCCAACTGGTCTAGTTTTTCCTGAAGGCCATTTTGCAGTGCGTTAGCAATACATTCATCAGAAGTCATGACCAAATCCCTGCAACATCAGGGTTTTCACGTTCTGAGTCTTTTATTTCAAACACGGCTTTGGTGGTATATCCCATCATCTTTGCAACTACATTTAAGGGAAACATTTCACAGCCGTTATTAAACTCAGTAACAGCAGCATTATAGGCCCGGCGTGCAGCAGCAATCTGCTCTTCAACCTCATTTAAAGAGCGTTGCAAATGTAGGAAGTTTTCTCCAGCACGTAGTTGCGGGTAGTTTTCTGCCAGTGCAAAGACGGAGCGTAAAGCAGAAGTCAGCTTGTTATCCATCTTAACCAGGTCATCTGTACTCACATCAGACCGTGTTGCTGCCGAACGTAAACTGGTCAACTCGTACAACAACTGTTGCTCATGCTGCATATAGCGTTCAACAGTTGCCACCAGGTTAGGTATCAGGTCAAACCGTTTTTTAAGCTGGGTGTCAAGGCTGCCAAATGCAAACTGAACCTGATTTTTGCGGCCTACCATAGTGTTGTAGATAAAAATGAATGCAAATAAAGGTGTGGCGACCAAGACAAGTGTTGCAATTGTGAGTGTTTCCATCACTTCCTCCTTTTTTTTTGTGGCACCTTAACAGGTACTTTTAAAAAAATGGGGAATGGAAACGTTGCAGCGGGGCTCTTAGGATGCAGGGAATTTTATGCAGCAGTCAGTACAAGCTGACTTTACGGTTATGGTGGAAGTTTATATTTTAGAGATCAGATGTTGCAGCTTTTCATCTATCTGCTTGCTTTCTTCAAGATAATCAGATTTCTTGTTACTCATATTTTTAACAAGTCTTGCATCGTAACTATCTTTTCCAGTGTTATTTTTTATATGTTCCTTAATTTTAAGATCAAATCGTTCCTGCTCTGCCAGTAGAAACTGTTGCCTTGCTGTTAATGCACTGATTAAATTGGAATCTGCACTCTGTTTTACCTGAATCAGCACAGCACACAAACCTAGCATCAGTGCCAATGAAGAGATCAGTCCATCCAGGGCAGAAAATGCCTGTCCAAAATCAGCAAGTGATGCAGGTATAGCAAGCTCTGCAAACTGTGCAGGAAGCCAGCCAGGCTTGTAACCTAAAAGGATCGCCGCATATACTATCCAGATGATAACCGCCAGCAACAGTGAAACAGTAAGTATCTTTCTCATGTAAAATCCCGTTTAAGTACTCTTTATTATCAAAGGGGACTGTCAAAAATTTCAGGCTCATCTCCTGCGATTGTCATAAATCCCATGTAGCAGGCTTCCTGCCCAATCTGCAATAGCAACCCGATCATGGATTGCTTCCTGTTTCAGAAAGATACCACTTTCCATCCCTTCCTCTTTTAACTCTTCACCGTATTCTTTAACCAGGTAGCGACTAAAGATATGCAGGTCAGAGATCAGGGCTTCATGGGCCTTGCTACGGTTACTATCCAGCTCTTCTGTTGCCAGACGTAACTGTTCGCCAGACAGTTGCTGTCTTATAGCAACCAGTTGATGTTCCATTTCAACAACTTTATCCAGATAACGCAAGCCGGACTTTATCAGGCTGCTTAAAAGTTTATCTGCTGTTTCATCACCAGATACCAGATTAAGGATCTGCTTGTATCTTGTATATGCTGCCATAGTAACCCCCTTTTAAATATAGCTTTGATCCATCGTCGTAATCCCTTCGTAAGTCAGGTCTATTACTGTTCTTCACGTTTTTCAGGGCCGTGCCAGATGTTTTTTGTCTCAATCCCTTCGTAAGTCAGGTCTATTACTGTTTGTTGTTTTTTTAGCCCTTATAATGTCTGGATCTCTTGCGTCTCAATCCCTTCGTAAGTCAGGTCTATTACTGTGGAGGTGGCCTTATGAAGGTAGAAGATCTTTTAGTAGAGTCTCAATCCCTTCGTAAGTCAGGTCTATTACTGTTTGTTGTTTTTTTAGCCCTT
>CAZRKG010000004.1:0-279 GCA_964600635.1 uncultured Geobacter sp.
CCATTAGCCTGTTTCACCCCCAGGCTGCGTAGCTCTTCCTCTGCCAGACCTCTGATGTTAACACCAAGCCAGGCACGGGTCACCTTGCCATGATCCACAAGCTGGCTGATGATCGGCCTGGCCATGTTTGTTGGAATGGCAAAACCGATCCCCTGTCCAGAGGCTACAATTGCGGTGTTGATTCCAACCACCTCACCATGGATGTTAAGCAGGGGGCCACCGGAGTTGCCCGGGTTAATGGAAGCATCGGTCTGGATGAAGTTTTCAATCACCTCAATC
>CAZRKG010000004.1:289-13345 GCA_964600635.1 uncultured Geobacter sp.
GCCAGTGGCAGAGATAACGCCAACAGTCATGGATCGCTCAAGCCCAAAGGGGTTGCCAATGGCAATGGCCCATTGTCCAACCTCAATCTGATCAGAATCCCCCAGTACGGCAGTGGGCAGCTCCTCATCAGCATCAATCTTGATTACAGCTATGTCGGTTTTCTGGTCGCCACCCACCACCAGAGCATCGTAAACCCTGTCATTGGACAGCTTTACCCTGATGCTTTCTGCATTCCGCACAACATGGTCATTGGTAACAATGTAGCCATCCTGGCTGATGATGAAGCCGGAACCCAGGCTGCGGTCACGTCTGGTCTGTGGGCCACCGCCAAAAAACTCCTCAAAGAAAGGTGGCAGCTCAGGAAAGGGATGAACAATCTTCTTGCGGCTGACAGTGGAGATGTTGACAACAAATGGCATCGCCTTTTTGGATACCTGGCTGAAGGCCCGCTGGGCAGCCAGAATATCTGCCGGAATATCTTTAATCGGAGCCTCAGATTCACCAGCAGGGCGTTTGGACTGGTAGTAGAGCGGATCATTCTTGTGATCGGCACAGGAGGAGATCAGGATAGCTAAAACAGGGATAATCAGTAGTCTGGATATGGTGTTCATCATGTTGACAACCTCATTGTTTGAAATGTATACAAAAGTTCTGTTAAAAGTATGGTATTTAATGGCAACTGTTAGTTCCTTTTGTGCCATAATCAGATTTCAGGCTAACGTATTATCCGCTTGTGTGTCAACAGACTGAATATAGTTTACAATGTGTTACAGCATTGTCTGATACAAAAAGGAGGTGCCTTTGCAAATGACTGACATCAAAGATCAGATTAAACAATTCAGGATCGGTGCCAAGATCCGCAGCCAGCGTCAGCAGAGGCGTTTGACTCTGCAAGAGCTTTCAGAACTTACCAGCCTTTCCAAGCCGTTACTGTCCCAGATCGAAAATGAGCAGGTGGTGCCGCCATTGGCAACACTGCTTAAAATAGCCCGTGGTCTGAAGGTTGATATACATTTCTTTTTTGAGGATGAAAATAACCGTCAGCGGTTGGTGCTGACCCGTGGTGATGATCTGCGTCCAGACCTGCAACGGATGGCTGTTAATGCGGAAACAAGGCCATACACCTATCATTCACTGGCCCACGGTATGCGTTACAAGCATATGGAGCCGTTTATTGTGGAGGTGCATAACACCCAATGGGATGAAAAGCTGTTCTTCCGCCATGAAGGAGAGGAGGAGTTTTTGTATGTGATTGAGGGTGCAATTGCCCTGCATTACAGTACAGAGGTGCATCAGCTTCAGACCGGTGACAGCGTATATTATGATTCCTGTGAGCCACACGGGCTGGTATCCACTGGATCAGTACCAGCCAGAATTGTGGCGGTACTGTACTCTTCCAGATCCTGACGGGTTTCAGATCTGATACGCCATGCGTATAACCACCAAACTCACCTTAATCATAAGCACCCTGCTGGTGGCCCTGTTTGTAGCCCTGGGCTGGAGTACCTACCACCATGAACTGGAGCTGGTACAACAACAGGCGGTGGATAAAGCCAGGGCAATTGCACATCAGATTATAGAAACCAGCAACTACCTTGAACAGGTTGAAAAGGCAGATACCAAGTTTAACTTCAGCCTTATACCCCAGGTTGCAGCCAGTAATATTGCTGCCAGAATCACTAAAGATTCACCATATTATGTCCGCCAGGTTTCGCTGCGTCCCAGAAATCCTGAAAATGCACCTGACCCTTTTGAAACACAGGAACTGACCCGTCTGGCAGCAGAGAGAAACCCGCAGGAGATCTATCGGGTTGAGGGGAAAAACAAATGGGAATCCTTACGCTATCTGTTGCCGATGGTGGCTGAACAGTCCTGTCTGACATGCCACAGCAGCTTTGAGGCTGCACCAACCTTTGTGCAGCAGAGGTTTCCCAAGGGCCACCCTTCCTATAACTACAACTATGGTGAACTGATTGGTGCCATATCGGTTTCTGTGCCGATGCAGGAACTTTACCGTACCATCTACAACAGCATGATACATGCCCTGGTTATTGAATCCATTATCCTTGTTCTGATGCTGACACTAACCGGCTGGGTCATACACCGTGCCATACTAAGGCCGGTTTCAACGGTGGCCAGGGGGATTGAGGAGGTTGCCAGCAGCGGCAACTATTCCCAGCGGATCAAGGTTAATGGTAATGATGAGATCGGGCATCTGGTTTCATCATTTAACGAACTTATGGCTGAACTGGAACGTCGCACCTTGCAACGTGCAGAGTCTGATGAACGTTACCGTAACTTTATTGAGATTGCCCAATCACCAATAGTTACCTTTATGGCTGACGGCAAAGTTGTAATTGCCAACCAGAAGGCTGAAAAGCTGCTTGGCCTCAGCAAGGAAGAGCTTCTTGGGCAGTGCATCTATGAGTTTATGGTGGAGCCGGAGCCACTCCGGGCAGCCATCAATGATTATTTCCAGGCTGGCAGATCTGAACTTCTGGGAACCAGCAGCCGACAGAACATGCAGGATATATGTGGACGACAGTTTGAGGTTGAGATGGTGGTTTCCGTATCACAATCCTATCAGGATGCCATGTTCACTGCGATTTTAAGGGCGGTTAAGGACTGATTCTTTAAACTGTTTGTCGCTCATATTTCTGGTAAAGCTTGACTAAATACCATACCCGCCATTATCCTAATTCATTTAACTAATACCCAAGGAGCTGTAATGAAGCCACTTTTCCTTAATCCACCCACCTTTGAGGATTTTGATGGTGGTGCTGGTGCCCGTTATCAGGCCTCACGGGAGGTAACCTCTTTCTGGTATCCAACCTGGCTGTGCTTTCCGGCTGGCATGATTGAGGGCAGCAGGGTGGTGGATGCACCGGTACAGAAGCTCTCCATTGATGACTGTCTTAACATTGCAAAAGGGTTTGATATGGTGGTGATGTACACATCAACCCCCACCCTTGCAATGGATATTGAAACAGCCCGCCGGATAAAGGAAGTTAAACCGGAGATCGTTACAGTGCTGACCGGCCCACATGTCACCATCCTGCCGGAAGAATCCCTTAAAGTTGGCAATGGCATTATTGATATTGTCTGCCGTGGCGAGTTTGACTACTCAACAAAAGAGCTTTGTGAAGGCCATGCCTGGGATAAGGTGGATGGAATCAGTTTTATCAAGGATGGCAAGATCAGCCATACACCAGACCGCCCGATGATTGAGGATCTGGATGCACTGCCGTTTGTGGCACCGGTCTACCGTCGTGACCTGCAAATATCCGAATATGTCATACCGCACTTCAAAAACCCCTATGTCTCCATCTACTCCAGCCGTGGCTGCCCCTCAAAATGTATCTACTGCCTCTGGCCCCAGACCTTTTCCGGCCAGCGGATGCGGACCCGTTCTGCACGGAATGTCTACGAAGAGGTTAAGTGGATTGTTGACAACATCCCGGAGATGCGGGAGCTGTCTTTTGATGATGACACCTTCACAGCTAATCGCCAACATGCCCGTGATGTGGCTAACCTGCTGAAACCGCTGGGTATCTCATGGACTATCAATGCCAGAGCAAACTGCGATTATGAAACCCTGAAGATCATGCGGGAGGCAGGATTACGCCATGTTGTTGTCGGGTATGAGTCGGGTAACGAGCAGATTCTTAAGAACATCAAAAAAGGTGTCACCAAAGAACAGGCCATTCAGTTTACAAAGGACTGTAAAAAGCTGGGGCTTTCCATACACGGTGCATTTATCATGGGGCTGCCAGGGGAGACCAAAGAGACCATCCGTGAAACCATAGAATATGCCAAGCAGTTGGATCTTAACTCCATTCAGGCATCGCTGGCCTCCCCTTACCCAGGCACAGAGTTCTACAGCCTGGCTAAAGAACAGGGCTGGATAGCCTCCGATGACTTTATTGATGATACCGGCCACCAGAAATGCGTCATCAACTATCCCCACCTCTCAAATGCCGAGATCTTTAACTCTGTTGAAGAGTTTTATGACAAATTCTACTTCCGTCCCAAATATATTATCCGCAGTATCGGCAAGATGATTGTGGATGGTGAAGAACGCAGGAAGCTGTTGAAAGAAGGACGACAGTACCTGGATTACATGCGGAAACGCAAGCAGGGCCAGTGTTGAAAAAACTGATTGTAAATGCCGATGATTTTGGTCTTTCCACAGGCGTAAACCGTGCGGTGGAGCAGGCCTGGCAAGCAGGCATCCTGACCCAGACTTCGCTGATGGCAGGCGGTGCAGCCTTTGATGAGGCGGTTGCAATTGCAAAGCGTAATCAAGGACTCCAGGTTGGATTGCATCTGACTCTGGTGCAGGGCCGTCCTGTTCTGCCGCCGGAAAAGTTATCCGGGCTTGTGACATCCAGCGGGTGTTTCCCTGATAATCCGATTAGCGTTGGCATGAAGCTATTTTTTGATCCCACCATCAGGATGCAGTTGCGTAACGAAATCGAAGCCCAGATTCTGAAGGTTAAGGACAGCGGGATACCACTGACCCATATTGATGGTCACCTTAATATCCAGATGCATCCCACAGTGTTTAGTATTCTGGCGGAACTGATGCCGTTACACGGTATAAAAAGCTTCAGGATTACCCGTGAGAGACTGCGTGAAAACCTGCGGCTGCAATCCTCCCGTATAGCGGGAAAAGTTGTAGAACGGATCATCTTTGGTATGTTATCCGGCCATGCGGCTGGCAGGCTTGAACGGTCTGGAATTACCACGGCACAGGAAGTCAAGGGGTTGTACAATTCTGGCCAGATGACAGAGGATTATCTGCTGGCAGTGCTAGGCCGGTTGAAGGATGGTGTTACAGAGATCTATTTTCACCCGGGCTGTCTGCCTGATGATGAGATCAGCCACCGGATGCCCAATTACAGCCACCAGGAAGAGCTGGCTGCCCTGCTGTCGCCTGTAGCCAGACAGAAATTGCAACAGTGTGGAATCAGCCTTATCAATTATCTTGGGGAAGAAAAACTGTATGCTTAAAACAATCATACTGATGCTGATGGCGGTTACCGCCGGTACAGTGGGAGATCTCCTGCTGGCAAAAGGAATGAAGGAGTTGGGGGATCTGTCCGCCATGAATCTGCGGGGGATTACAGAGGCGGCCATCCGTGCCATGACAGAGTGGAAAATTGTGGTTGGCACCGCAATGCTGGCACTTTTTTTCTTCCTCTGGCTGGCTGTGCTTTCCTGGGAAGATCTTACAGTAGCATTGCCGATGCAGGCTTTAAACTATGTATTGGTAGCAATACTGGCAAAGTATCTGCTCCATGAACATGTTTCACCTCTGCGTTGGGCCGGCATTGCACTGGTATGCGTCGGGGTTATGATGATTACAAAAAGCAGTGCCAATAACCAGAAACCTGTGGATGGCCTGGCACACAGTACAATTGAAAACAAGATCGGAGGGGTATGATGCTGTTTAAACAGACCGTTGGTTTTATTGGTGGCGGCAACATGGCCGAGGCGATCATTAGGGGGATGATTAACGGAGGACTTCCGGCAGACAGGATTATTGTTGCTGACCCCTTGCAGGAGCGTTGTACCTATCTGGCAAACAGCCTGGGGGTGCGGTGTGTTACAGACAACCTGCAAGCAGCCCAGACAGCCGATCTGCTGATTCTGTCAATCAAGCCGCAGGTGGTAACATCTGCCCTTGCAGCACTGGATTCTGCCCTGGCACCAGATAAGCTGGTGATTTCTATTATGGCTGGAATCTCCACCAGTATGATCGAAGATTCCATCCTGCACAGTGCAAGGGTAGTCAGGGCGATGCCCAATACACCTGCACTGATTCAGTCCGGTGCCACTGCCATCTGTGGTGGACGGAGAACAACCGATGATGATCTGGCACTGGCCAGACAACTGTTTGAGCTGGTGGGAACGGTCTGCCAGGTTTCAGAACAGCAGATGGATGCAGTAACCGGCCTGTCGGGAAGTGGTCCGGCCTATGTGTTTTCCTTTATAGAAGCCCTTGCTGATGGTGGGGTCAAGAACGGCCTGCCGAGGGATGTGGCCCACAATCTGGCGGTGCAGACCGTGCTGGGTGCTGCACAGCTTGTACAGCAAAGTAATGAACACCCTGCCATACTACGGGATAAGGTCTGCTCACCAGGCGGTACAACCATTGCTGCTCTGCATAGTCTGGAAAACGGACGTTTGCATGGTCTGTTGATGGATGCGGTGGATGCAGCGGTTAAGAGGTCAAATGAGTTGTCCAGCAATAAATCTGTTTAAGCCCGTACCAGGTAAACAGAGCAGGGGGCCAGTTCAGCCACACGACGGGATACACTGCTTTTCAGTCGTCGTTCGATAAAGCCTTTGTCAGAGCTGCCAATAACAATGACATCTACACCTTCCTGTTTGGCAAACTCCACAAGCTTTTCGGCTGGTTCACCAGCCTCTACGATCATCTCCAGAGGAACATCGTACTCTGCTGCACTTTTTTCTATAATATAGAAAATCCGCTTACGCAGATCGTCCCATTCTTCAGTTTCTGTCAGTGGCTTGACAGGTACAAAGTCAGAATAGCTGGAGCTTTGGGCATTTGGCACAACCAGTAGTGCAAAAACCTTGCTTTTAAACTGGCTGCGGTTGCCGGCTGCCAACCTGACTGCTTCCTCTGCTGCCTTGTCTGAATACGCTGAACCGTCAATGGCTACCAGTATTTTTTTCCTAAGGTTAAGCATGTCTGCTCCGCTCATTTTGCTGTAATTATATCGAGCCTGTTATGATAACTATTCAATGACAAAAATATAATGCAATTATTCATACTTGACAATTATAAAACAAGATTCTATATACATGAAAATATTGTTAAAAGTGACAAGCAAAAAATTTTTATATTTAATCCATCCGACATCCCATCAGGAACCTGACCCATGGCAAAAAAAGAAAAATCCGAATACCTAATTCAGGCTGTCTCCCATGCCCTTGACCTGCTTGAGCAATTTCATGACGATACAGATGAACTTGGCGTAACTGAACTTTCCAAGCGTCTTAAACTACATAAAAACAACGTCTTCCGACTGTTGGCCACCCTGGAATCCCGTGGCTACATTGAACAGAACAGGGTGACTGAAAATTACCGTCTGGGATTGAAAACCCTGGAACTGGGACAGACCTTTATCAAACAGATGGGGCTGTTACGCCAATCCAAACCAGTAATTGAGGATCTGGTCAAGATCTGTAATGAAACAACCTACATTGCGGTCTTGAAGGATTTCCATATCATATATCTGGATAGTGTGGAAACCAGCAAGACAGTACGGGTTGTGCCAAGGATCGGTTCCAGGCTGCCGGCATACTGCACTGCTGCGGGCAAGGCCCAGATCGCCTTTATGAGCAGCGAAGAAATCGACCTTTACCTGCCAGAACAGGAACTTCCTGTACATACACCCAACACCATTGCCAACCGCGATGAATTAAAGAAACAACTTGCCTTGATTGCAGAACAGGGTTATGCAATTGATGACGAAGAACATGATGAAGGGGTCAGGTGTGTTGGTGCCCCGATTCGTGACTATACCCGCCGTATCATCGGAGCCATCAGCATCTCTGGCCCATCCATGCGTTTTCCTGATGAAAGAATTAAAAAAGAGCTGATTCCACTGGTGTTGCAGGCTGCTGAAGAAATATCAGCCAAGCTGGGCTACCAGAAATAAAATCAGCATCAGTTTCCGATGCTCTGCTGATGAAGCCGCAGCTCCACACCCCAGGGAGCCGGCTTCTCCCCATCCTCAGTTAAAACCCACAATGTAGGCAACTCCATCTCATCCGGCACCGGCCCGAATCCATCTGTCATGTAGATTATGGCAGCAGGTGAGGGGTGCATGGTCTTGGCATATTCAAAGACCGGTCTCAGGTCTGTAAATCCACCCCCCATGTATGTCTGGGCAACAAAGCTGGCGGTTTTCAGAGTTTCAACCTGCTGAATCCGGCTGTTGGCATACAGTGCGGTGATCTGGCAATCACGACCCCTGGCAATATTCAGCAGCTCTGCTGCAAAGGCTTCACGCAGCTCTTTAATATTGGTTGAATCGCTGACATCTATAGCCACCAACAAGTTCAGCTTGCGGCGTTTCCGTATTCCGGGGGTGGTGTGGGAAAACCGGCGATGCTCCCGCATCCAGGTGTTATTACGGCCTGTTCTGCCGGCGGTAGCTATGAACTGACGCAATACCTGCCGCCAGGGTATGGCCGGAGGTTGCAGCAGTGCATCCACAACATAGCGAATATCCGCCGGTATTTCGCCATCACTGCCTTTAAGGGCCTCACGTGTTATATTACGAACAACCTCTTCAGCCAGGGTCTGGGGTGTACTGTCTGCTTCCTGCCAGGCATGATGGTCATCCAGTGTGTCTACCTGCTGCAACTGCTGACTACCATTGCCAACGCCAGCCGCACCACGGCTGTCCTGTTGGGCCGAGCCTGCACCAGCACCATCAACATTGCCAAAATCAACCGCTGGCACAATCAACTCATAATATTCTTCAGCAGAAAAATCCGGCGGTAAATCATAGTTTTCTGGCAAAAGGGCACCAGGTGGCAGGTTGTCAATACCTGGGTTGATGGCCAGGTCACAGGCAACATCCCAGTCATGGCTATTACGCTCTTTTCTACGCAACGGATGCAGGTGCAGCAGGTGCTTTAACAGATGCTCCAGCAATGCCTCCTGCTGCTTCGGTAACAGACCGGAAAAACTTTGATCAGCAACCTGTAAAAGCGGGATGCCATCCTTGATGGTAATCCCTGCTGCATGTTTGTCAGAGTTTAAAGACTGCCGCCTTAACTGTAACAGCAGGTGTCCGTAAAATGGCCTGGATTTAAGCAGGCGTATGATTGTGTTTTCCAGACTTCGCATGGCTATGCAGCTTATCCAAAGCAGGCATTGCTGTCAAACAAGGCTTTGCGTAGCAGGTCTGATATGATATAAAAATTCATTCATTTACAAGTCTGTACAAGGCTTTACTTAAACAGGAGGATTCAGAAAATGGCTGATGAAAACTTGCCGCAGGTGTTACTGGAAACCAGCATGGGTAATATTACCCTGGAGCTTGACAGTGAAAAAGCACCAATTACAGTTAAGAACTTTTTAGGATATGTGCAGGATGGTTTTTACAATGGGCTGATTTTCCACCGTGTTATCAAGGATTTCATGATCCAGGGCGGCGGTCTTGATGCAAATATGCAGCAGAAAAAGACCAAGTTAGCAATCAAGAATGAGGCCACCAATGGTCTTAAAAATGTACGTGGCAGTATTGCCATGGCCCGTACAGCTCTGGTGGATTCAGCCACAGCCCAGTTCTTTATCAATACTGTTGATAACAGTTTTCTGGATAACCGTGGTAAACGCCAGGATGATTTTGGTTACTGCGTTTTCGGTCGGGTAGTGGATGGTATGGATGTTGTGGATCAGATCCGCCAGGTGAAAACAGGCAACAAGGCAGGTCATGGTGATGTGCCACAGGAGCCTGTCACAATTATCACTGCCAGGATGGTGGAATAAAGCAGTAGCAGAAAGAACTGTTACAGATAAATAAAAAGCCGGTATGGGGTGATCATTCATCCCGTACCGGCTTTTTTCTTAGCAGTGAAACTGTCGCTATATATTCCAATGCCAGATCAAAGATGGATTCAATGCGGCGAGGAGATCGGCAACGAAGGCGTACACGCAGTACGTTGAGGAGCCGATAACGAGCCAACGAAGAAGACGCTTTGATATGGAACTGGAATTACATCATCTTGGCCAGGATCGGCACAATCATCAGGGAAACAATGTTGATGATTTTGATCATCGGGTTTACAGCAGGGCCGGCAGTATCTTTGTACGGATCACCAACGGTATCACCAGTGACAGCAGCCTTGTGGGCCTCGCCACCTTTACCGCCAAAATAGCCATCTTCAATATATTTCTTGGCGTTATCCCAGGCACCACCACCGGTAGTCATGGAGATAGCAACAAATATACCGGTTACAATGGTACCGACAATCACACCACCCAACGCCTGTGGCCCCAGGGTGAAGCCGATGATGATCGGTGCTGCAATCGGGATCAGTCCGGGTATGATCATCTCTTTCAGAGCAGATTTGGTTACAATATCCACACAGGCGGCATAGTCCGGCTTACCGGTACCTTCCATAATGCCGGGGATTTCACGGAACTGGCGACGAACTTCCTCCACCACCGAACCACCTGCCTTGCCAACAGCTTCCATACATTGTGCGGCAAAGTAGTATGGCAGCATACCACCCAGGAACAGACCAACAATAATATAGGGGTCGGACAGGTCAAAGTTGATGGTTTTTCCAGCCGCCTTCAACTCATCCACATAGGATGTAAACAGAATTACCGCAGCAAGGCCAGCAGAACCGATGGCATAGCCTTTGGTAACCGCCTTGGTGGTGTTACCAACCGCATCCAGCGGGTCGGTTACGGCACGGACAGAATCATCCAGCTCTGCCATCTCGGCAATACCACCGGCGTTATCAGTAATCGGGCCGTAGGCATCCATGGCAACCACAATACCGGTCAGGGAAAGCATGGAGACAGCAGCAATGGCTATGCCGTAAACTCCGGCACACTGGTAAGACACTATGATACCAACTGCAATTACTATAACTGGCAGGGCGGTGGATTTCATGGAAATCCCCAGCCCGGCGATGATGTTGGTGGCATGGCCAGTGGTGGAAGCCTGGGCAATATGCTTGACAGGGCCGTACTCAGTGGCGGTGTAATATTCAGTAATCCAGAAAATAGCACCGGTTACAACCAGACCTACAATGGCGGTTATAAAAATGCTGTTGGCACTGTAACCGGTGGGGTTCCCAGCCGGAAACATCTTGATGGTTACAAAGTAAAAGGCAATACAGGCCAGCAGACCAGAGGCGATCAGACCTTTGTACAGGGCAGGCATGATCTTCTGGCTGGCACCAAGCTTGACAAAGAAGGTACCTATTATGGAGGTTATAATGGCAATACCACCCAGAATCAGTGGATAGCTTACAGCACCGGCAAAGTTATCAAAGGCAATGGCACCCAGCAGCATAGCTGCGATCAGGGTAACTGCGTAAGTCTCAAAAAGGTCAGCGGCCATACCGGCACAGTCACCAACGTTATCACCAACGTTATCGGCAATAACAGCAGGGTTGCGGGGGTCATCCTCGGGGATACCTGCCTCAACCTTACCAACCAGGTCAGCACCAACATCGGCACCTTTTGTAAAGATGCCGCCACCCAGACGGGCAAAGATGGAGATCAGTGAGCCACCAAAGCCAAGTCCCACCAGTTGGGCCACAACATCTTTAACAGAGGCATCAGGCATCAGCTTAAGCAGCACAAAGTAGTAGCCGGCAACACCAAGCAGACCCAGACCAACCACCAGCATACCGGTAATGGCACCACCCTTGAAAGCCACGTTAAGGGCCTTGTGTATGCCGGACTTGGCAGCCTCTGTTGTACGGATATTGGCACGGACAGAAACAAACATGCCTATAAAACCGGTTAAGCCAGAGAAGATTGCACCAATGGCAAAACCGACTGCCATTTTCATGCCCAAGGTTAAAGCCAGGGCTATGAACATGATGACACCAACCACAGCAATAATGGTGTACTGGCGTTTCATATAGGCACTCGCACCCTCCTGGATTGCTGCGGCGATCTGCTTCATCCGTTCATTTCCCTGGGGCAATCCCAGAATCCACTGGGCAGACACCAGACCATAAGCGATTGCTGCTACAGCACAGGCCAGGGCAAAGTAAACTGCATAATGTTCCATACCAAACCTCCTGAAATAATAAATGCACAGCCAGGCTGTGCTGCTTAAACCCAAAACTTAAACGATACAGCGTTAAAAGAAACCTGACTGTTTGTCAATTGAAAAGTACTTTTTTTGATAGAAGCATAAGCTAGCGGGTTGTAACTGCTGATTGTTGGCTGTATAATCTTTCGATTATTTCGAGTTGCATATATCTAAGTAAGTGATATTTAAGGAGGTAAGGTCTGATGAAAATAACCAAACTTATGGCCCTATGTCTGTTGGCAGTATTTGCAGGTGGTTGTGCCTCTTCTGGTGCAGTTGATGGAATCCGGCGTGATCTGGATGAATCTAAAAGCCGTATCTATAACATTGAAAAGGATCTGATCTCGGCACGGGAGGGTGAAAAATCCTTCAGGTCTGATTTCACAGCTCTGCGTCGTGCAGATGCTGATTTGCAGGCTAATTTTGACAGTCTGAATGGCAATATGCAGTCTGCAACTGGCCGTATGGAAGAGCTTGAACATCTGATCAGGCGGCAGAGTGAAGATAGTGACCGCAGGATTGCCGCACTTGAAGATCAGGTGGTCAAGTTGCAGATGTCACTTAATCTTGATGGAGCAACTGGCGAAACCATATCTCCCGATGATCTGTATCTTAAAGGTTTATCCGCCTTCAAAGCCGGTGAAATGACCTCTGCCAGGGCTGCCTTTAATCAGTTTATTTCACAGCACTCATCCCATGAGCTGGTTTCAAATGCCAAATACTGGATTGGCGAAACCTATTATGGTGATAAAAACTATGAACAGGCGATTCTTGAGTTCCAGGAAGTCATAAAGCATTACCCTAAAACAGAAAAGGCTCCGGCTGCCATGTTAAAGCAGGCCCTGGCGTTCAGGGCTATCAAGGACACAAAGAGTACCCAGTATCTGCTGAAAAGGCTGATTGCTGATTATCCAAAGAGTGAAGAGGCAACCAGGGCTAAGCAGTTGCAGAAAGAGATCAAATAGTCTGTTTTTGATAGATATAAATAAAAAGGGGGGCTTACCATCCGGCAAGCCCCTCTTTTTATCTTTCTGTTGCAGGTTTTGTTACAGCATTTCCTTGGTTGACATAACCCCCTCTACCCGCTGGTCAATGCTGGTGGCAATATCAAGGGCACGCCCCAGACCTTTAAAGCAGGCTTCCAGAATATGGTGCAGGTTATCACCATACAACAGGTTGATATGCAGGTTGCAGGCAGCACCATTGGTAAAGCCCTGGAAGAAT
>CAZRKG010000004.1:13355-40377 GCA_964600635.1 uncultured Geobacter sp.
ACTTTTGCCTTGGGAAGCGGTACGTTGTAAACCAGATACGGTCGGCCTGAAAGATCAACCGTCACCTCAGCCAGACTTTCATCCATCGGCACCCTGGCAGTACCATAACGCACAATCCCCTTTTTATCCCCCAATGCCTGGCGGAATGCCTGACCCAGCACAATACCGGTATCCTCCACAGTGTGGTGATAATCAATCTCCACATCTCCCTTAACCGTTACCGCCAGGTTAAACAGCCCGTGACGTGTTAACAGGTGCAGCATGTGGTCCAGAAAAGGAGCCATAGTTACTACGGTTGCCTGGCCAGAACCATCCACTTCCAGTTTAACTTTAATATCAGTCTCAGTTGTATGACGGGTTATTTCTGCAATACGTGACATTGATTTTATCCTCTCTTTCCAAATCGAAGTCCGGTTGCACCAAATCCGGTCTTTCCAGATGGAAATGAATTAATTGATTACTATTTGTTGCTGTTGGGGTCAAACCTGTCCAGGGGATGCCCTGCCAGCAGACGGGCCTTTTTCTCACGGTGATCCCAGACTGAAAGATAGCCTTTCCAGCCTCTGTTGGTCAGCAAGTCTCTGATCTGATCCAGTGTTTCCGGTGATGGCTCTGTATGAAAGGCATTGTAGCCGGTGTAGCCGCCTGGCGGAATCAGCCTGTAGACCCCAAAACCCTGGGATTCACTGCGTTTAGTCAGAATCGGATTATCGTCACCTTCCCAGCGGTACTCCTCGTAGGATGTCCAGCCACAGATTGGGCACATGGCCCGCCGCGAGCTGGTGTTACCCCAGGCTTCTGTATCAACCCGTGCGTAGCTGAAATTACATTGGGTGCAGTGTGTATGCATTTCCGATAATCGCATGGTGTCTCCTGCTGAAGTCAGCCGATCTCTGCCAGAGCGGTTAGTGTAACTGCCATCTCTTCATCTGTGCCGATGGAGATCCGCAGGCCGTGGGCCAGGGCAGGATCGCTGAAGTAACGTACCAGAACCTTACGTTGATAAAGGGCATCATAGACCCGCTTGCCATTGGAGTCTGGCGGAATGGCAAAGACAAAGTTGGCACTTGAAGGCAGCACACGGTATCCAATTCCGGTCAGGTTTTCCGTAAAGCCATTGCGGGTGGATACCACCTGGTTACGTCGCTGATTAAAGTAATCCTGATCCTGCAACGCAGCCATACAGGCTGCCTGAGCCAGTCGGTCAAGATGATAATGATCACGGATTATATCCAGTGCAGCAATAATCTCAGGCCGTGCTATGGCCAGCCCCAGACGCATCCCTGCCAGGGCATAACTTTTGGAGAGGGTACGGGTGATCACAACATTACTGCAACGCCTCACCAGTTCCAGTGCGTTGAAGTCGCTGAAATCAGCATAGGCTTCGTCCACCACCAGCAGACCGCTACACCGGCTGGCAAGCTCTTCAATGTAATCAACTGAAAATGCAAAACCAAGGGGTGAGTTGGGGCTGGTCAGAAAAAACAGCTTGCCATGATAATGGTCTGGAAAATCGGCAATCTTTTGCTGATCTCTGGTCAGCCCGAAGGTACGTACCATGGCCCCCTGGATTTCAGCCAGGGTGGAGTAGTAGGAGTAGGAAGGCTGCACATAGCCGATCTCATCCCCTGCATCTGCACAGGCTCTGATCAGGTTATTAAGTACCTCATCAGAACCATTGGCCATGATTATCCAGGCAGGGTCAAAGCCGTACAGTTCTGCTGCTGCCTGCCGCAGTTTTTCACTGGATGCCGAAGGATAGGCCCGCAGACTGGCGGCATCAGTGCCCAACTCTGCCAGAATCGCCTCCTTAACCTTTGGTGAAGGGGGATAGGGGTTCTCATTGGTATTCAGCTTGATCCAGGATGCGATGTCCGGTGGCTGAAAGCCTGGCACATAACCGCTCATGCTGGCGATATTGTTACGCAGAAAACTCATTTTAACCCCCTGGTACGGATACTGACTGATCTGCCGTGGGCCTCCAGTCCTTCCATATTGGCGATCTGCACCACCCGATCACCAAGCCGTTGCAACCCCTGTTTTGTCATGCTTATGATGGATGATGTTTTCATAAAATCATCCACCCGCAGGGGTGAAAAAAAGCGGGCAGTACCTCCGGTTGGCAGGGTGTGATTGGGGCCGGCCAGATAATCTCCGGCGGCCTCCGGTGTCCAGTGCCCCATAAAAATGGCACCGGCATTTTCAATCAGAGGCATCAGGCCAAAGGGGTCATCAACCGCCAACTCCAGATGCTCCGGTGCAATCCGGTTGGAGAAGGCAGCAGCTTCCTCCAATGTACCAGCCACAATAATGGCACCGAATTTTTCCCATGAAGCACGGGCAATGGTCTGGCGGGTAAGTCTGGCAAGCTGCTCTTCCAGCTCTTTTTTCACCTGCCCACCAAAATTTCGGTCTGTTGTAATCAGGATGGATGAGGCCAGTTCATCATGCTCGGCCTGGGAAAGCAGATCAGCCGCAATATGGGCCGGATTTCCGCTGCCATCATTGATTATCAGAATCTCGCTGGGGCCGGCAATCATATCAATCCCCACCTGCCCAAAGACCAGTTGCTTTGCAGTGGCAACGTAGATATTGCCAGGCCCGGTAATTTTATCCACCCGTGGCATGGTTGCTGTGCCGTAGGCCAGGGCAGCAACAGCCTGGGCACCACCAACACGGAAGATCCTGTTTACACCGGACAGTCTGGCAGCAACCAGCACCGCCGGATTAATCTCTCCGCCTGGTGTGGGGCAGACCATGATGATCTCTTTCACGCCAGCCACCCTGGCAGGAACGGCGTTCATGATTACGCTTGATGGATAACTGGCCTTGCCGCCAGGCACATAGATGCCAACACGGTTAAGGGCTGTGACCTTCTGACCCAGCAGAATATCCGGCTCTTCGGTGGAGATCCAGGTCTGCATTTTCTGTTTTTCATGGAAGCGGGCCACGCGGTTACAGGCCAGTTGCAGTGCCGCCAGATCATCGGCTGGCAGCTTTTCAAACGCTGCATCAATCTCGGCGGCAGTTATTTCCAGCTCGCTGGTATCTGAAAGCCCCAGTTGATCAAAGCGGTTGGTGTACTCCAGCAGTGCAGCATCACCCCTGGAGCGAACCGCAGCAATAATCTCCTGCACCCTCTCTGTCACTTCGATAGGAGTCTCTTCATTACGCTTCAGAATTACATCAAACTGTTCATCAAAGTTTTTGTCGTTAATATCAAGGAAAAGCATGGGGACATCCTTTATTCAAAGCTGATTCCTTCATGACAGCACTCCCTCCAACCCATCAATAATACTGCGTATTCTCTGGTGTTTTGTCTTGAGTGAGGCACGATTAACCACCAGCCTTGTGGTAATTTCTGCAATGGTTTCAACCTCCACCAGGCCATTTTGTCGCAGGGTTTCGCCAGTGGAAACCAGGTCAACTATCTGCTCGGAAAGCCCCACCAGCGGCCCAAGCTCAATTGATCCGTACAGCTTGATGATCTCGGCCTGTACACCTTTGGCTGCAAAGTATTTTTCAGCCACATGGGGGTATTTTGTGGCCACACGAATCTGGGAACGTTGCTCGATCCTCTTATTATGGGTCCTATTGGCTGGTTCTGCCACCATCATGCGACAGTAGCCAAACTTGAGATCCAGCGGTTCATACAGATCTTTTTCCTGCTCCAGCAGGGTATCTTTGCCCACAACCCCCAAGTCGGCACAGCCATGTTCAACATAGGTGGGTACATCGGTGGCCCGCACTATCAAGGCTCGCAGGTTCTGCTCTGGATAGTCAAAAATCAGTTTGCGGGAATCCTGTAACATACTCTCCAGATCAATGTTGATTTTGCCAAACAGCTCAATGGATTCAGTCAGTATCCGTCCCTTGGGTATGGCTATTGTCAGATGCTGGTTCATTCTTCCGGTACCCGCTTAATATCTGCACCAAGGGCTGACAACTTGGTTTCAATCTGTTCATAGCCACGATCCAGATGGTAGATTCTGCCGATCTCTGTAGTTCCATCTGCCACCAGACCTGCCAGTACCAGGCAGGCCGAGGCCCGCAGGTCGGTTGCCATAACCGGTGCACCGGAAAGCTTTCTGACCCCCTTAACCGTGGCAGAGTTGCCGGATACGGTAATGTCTGCCCCAAACCGTTGTAATTCAGAGACATGCATAAAGCGGTTTTCAAAGATGTTTTCCGCAATTACACTGGCTCCGTCAGCCACGCACATAAGTGCCATGAACTGTGCCTGCATATCTGTTGCAAAGCCAGGATAAGGGCGGGTTTTGATGTTGACAGACAGGGGACGGGACGGGCCTTTGATCCGCACAATATCATCGCGGTGGGTGATTTCCGCACCAGCATCCATCAGCTTGAAGGTCAGGGCATCCAGATGTTCCAGCTTCATCCCCTTAATCCTTATATCTCCTCCGGTCATGGTAGCAGCACACATAAAGGTACCGGCCTCAATCCGGTCCGGCATAACTTCATAGGCGGCTGGTGAAAGCTCCTTTACCCCCTGAATCCTGATGGTATCGGTACCGGCCCCTTCGATTTTACCACCCATCCGGTTGATGTAATCGGCCAGGTCGCTGATCTCCGGCTCGCGGGCAGCATTTTCCAGTACGGTCTCACCCTTGGCCAAGGCCGCTGCCATCATCAGATGCTCTGTACCCCCCACGGTTGAAATATCAAAGTTGATTCTGGAACCTTTCAACCCCTTTTTAGCAACAGCCTCAACATAGCCATGCTCCAGGGTAATCTCAGCACCCAACGCCTTCAGCCCCTTCAAATGCTGATCAATCGGCCTGGCACCAATGGCACATCCGCCTGGCAGTGAAACCCGTGAGCGTCCAAAGCGGGCCAGAAGCGGCCCCAGAACCAGTACAGAGGCCCGCATGGTCTTTACCAGATCATAGGTGGCCTCAACAGTGTTAATAGTGCTGGCATCCAGTTCCATCCGGTTGCCATCCTGCCTGACAACAGCACCCAGGGATTCCAGCAGCCTGGCAGTTGTGGATATGTCACGCAATCTGGGAACGTTGGTGATGATGCTGAGGCCAGGGGCCAGGACAGATGCGATACAGATCGGCAGGGATGCATTTTTAGAACCGCTGATGGTGACTTCACCCTTCAGGCTTTTACCGCCTTTGATAACAAGTTTGTCCACAGAAAATATGCCTCTCTCTCAATATAAAAAGTAATTCAATACATTACAGCAAAACGGTTAATAATAAAAGTCAAACAGCCATCTATCTGTAAACCGGTAATTCACCGCGAATCTCCAGCCAGGGGCCACAATAAATCTCTTCTTGCAGGCCATAGTCCGTGCCGTACTCTGCATCTGGTACTGCCCACTGGTACAGCTTGCTGGCATCCATCAGCTCTGGATTTTGTGGCATTTTGTAGGTTCGCTTCTGCATATTTTCATCAAACAGGCCAACACAGCCGTGGGAAGCAGGCTTGCCCGGCAGATCACGGGCATGGATCCAATAACCAACACCCTGATTATCAACATAAAAACGCAGGGCATAATCCATCGGATACTGCCCGCCCTCCTGACTGGCAATCTGGTAAAGCGATGATTGGTGGGTTTTGTGGCGGGCTGTGATTCTGAAAAGCCCCAGAGGGGTTTCATGCCCGGCCTTGCCGGTTGCAGCAGGCATGGAAAACTTCAACCTGCCACGCTCATAGGCCCCAAGCCACTGCTCGGAAATATCCAGCAGGATATATTTATGGCGTTGTTTTGCCGGTGGGTATTCAGCAGGCAGCGGGCTGTAGTTGCGGGCATCCTCAATCTTCAGCGGTTCCTTGATGGTCATGCCCGGATAAATATGGCGGCGGTCAATCCGGTTAAAGCGGGCAATAAACTGCCAGTCTTCGCCGTACAGAGATTCAAGACTGTCCTGGGGGAGTATAAAACGGGGCTGCCAGGGGATATTCTTCTGGCTGGGATATTCAATGCGGCTCAGGTCTTCCAGTGCATCATCAGCCTGTGATGCAGATGGTTCATCTAGTGTGGCAGCTTCATGATGCAGCCAGTAAACTGCAAACAGCACAGTAAAAAATGCCGTCAGCAACAGCCTACGGCATAATGCAATTACGAAGCGTTTTAATGTTGAAGGTTTGCTGGTTGACATGGTGGAACTGATTTACAATAAAAAATCAGTAACCACAAGCTGTTGACTAAGATGAACTGTCTATATCCAGAAGAATCCCGCAAAAATACTGCCTGCTGTTGTCCAACACACCTTCCCGAACCTTGCCACGTACAATGCACTGTATCCAGTTGCCATCTTTTTTCATAAGCCTGTGTTTGGATTCAAACATTACGCTGCGACCAGCCAGATGGTCATGGAGTGCCTTTACAACCTGCTCAATATCTTCCGGGTGAATCAGCTTCTGCCAGGTCTGTATATCTGGAGTCAGCTCATCTGGATGGTAACCCAGAATTTCAGCCCATTTGCTGTTAAAGTCCGCTTCTCCATCTGAGGCATCAAAGCTCCACAGTCCCAGATCTCCCCTTTCAACTGCCAGGGCCTGCCAGTCATCTTCCTGTCTGATGCAGGAGATAACATCTTTAAACACGGAACTGTTTTCCGTGCTGATGGAAATAAAAAGCTGATGTCCAAGCAGGTTGCAACATACAGAGGCATCAGTTGAATCATGCCTGGAAGCCAGATAATATTTTGTAGCAATTATGGAAACAGGCGATCCATAGGTCAACTCTACACCTTTTGTCAGGAAATACTGTCTGCACCTCTCCATGACATCAAGAGCCAACTTTTCAACTACATGACAGACAGCAGGGTGATTTTCAGATCTGCTGTCCATGTTTTGTAGCGAGAAAAGCAAATCTGCCAGATCAACAGTACAATGTATGGTCAGACTGCCAGTTAAAGTCCCGCTGAATCCTACAGATGTGACTACAGAATCAATAAAAACAGTTGGCAGATAACTTGGTAACGGTGGTTGTTCCAGAGGCAGGCAGTAGACATCTTCCAGCAGGTTGCCAGCTATACCAGACAATACTACTGCGAGAATCTCTTTTGGGGCTGTGTAAGTTTTACTGGTGGAACTGACCATTACTTTATCCTGTTCTTGTTCTAAATACATAAAGATCCCTTACTTTTTTTGTGAAACAAACGGGATATAATTCTTTCTGCAACTTAACCTTTTATTTCTTTAGCATGTACAACCTGAATGTATCTTTGATTGCTTGTCGGTGTTTAGGACTCAGCTTAAAATCATAGTCATATTTACCTCTTAAGCGCACTTTGATAGGCTTATCAGGGTTTGATTCAGCAATTTGCTTTGCAAGTGATACACTATCAAACTCATTTACATACACAGCCTCAGCTACACTTTTAAAGAACTCTCGTCTGGTATCTCCTGTATATTTACTTACCACATCTCCAGCTTTAACAAATATTTCTTCATGGAATAACCATTCTGACCCAACAAATACAGAATAGCAATAAATATGGTTATCAATTAGTTCAGCTACAATAGTTATGCCGTTTGTATAATACTCAGGCATATAATTATTATGTCTGAATATAGTTTTCTTATCAAATTCATCCATTTCTTTTGTAAACTTGGTTAAAAGCCCCGATAACTTCTCGTTTAGTCTGATAGCGTCATGTTCTTCATGTTCGACAGTGCCTTTATCCTGGTTGTATATTGAGACGATATTAGGTTCAAGCTCATTGATAGATACTACTTGTTTAGTATTTTGCTGCTCAGATTGACTATCTGACTTTCTACTATTATTATAGCATCCACTTAAAATCAGCATACTTAATATAATAAGGTAGATATATTGTATCATTATTGCTCCAACAAACTGATATATCACTACGGCAACTAAAGAAGTCAATTAAGGATGTCTTTACAGATTAATATATCAGGGTAGATGCACCAACCTGTCCTTATTAAAATGTAATACGAAGTTGCCAGAATAATTGGTATCCAGGTTTTTATGAAGGATGTGTAGCCTGCTGGACATCCAGGGCTAAGGCTGCAACCAACCCTTCGGCACAGTTAGGCTTATGAATAAACGCTTTAATATCATCTGACCTTGACAACTCTGATATTTCATCTCTGTTCATACTTGTGAGGGCACAGATTGTTGTTGCCTGTCTGTAGGGAAAGCAAGAACGCTCTATCTTATGCATGACATGTGCCACATGTAAGCCGTTAAAATCCGGCAGGATAATATCCATGAAGATCAAATCATAAATATTTGATCTGAAAAGCTGTAACGCTTGTTTACCATTTTCGGCATCATCTACATTGTGACCACGACGTTCCAGAAAAAGTCGGATCATCTCACGGCTAAGCTGATCATCCTCCACCACCAGAATCTTTAATGTACTCACCTATATTATCCTCGTATTTAAGTATGTGTAGTAGTTGGTTCAAAATTAATTACAAACTCCCTAGCTGGTATTTAAAGGGAGTAGCCATTTAATAAAGACAATCAATAATACAGAGCAACGGCAGGCAGGTTAGATTTTCCCTGAGCAGTCAACCAGATCATACGCTGGGTCCGCCACAGGACGTAAATAGACCGTAAAAGTAGTGCCGACATCTGGTTTGCTGGCCACCTCAATTTTGCCCTGATGTTTTTTGTGTATTATATCGTAGCAGATAGACAACCCAAGCCCGGTCCCCTTGCCAACCGGCTTGGTAGTAAAAAATGGATCAAATATCTTACCTAGTTGATCATTATCCATCCCCTTACCGGTATCTTTTATCTCCAACACTACCCAACCTTGCCGATATTTAGTTCGGACACAAATCACCCCCAAACTCACAATGGCCTGTGCCGCATTTAGCAGCAGATTGGTGATGACCTGGTTGATTTGCTGTGGAATACAATAAATATGTGGGATGTTTCCCAAATCAAGTTTAAGCTCTGCTGCGTATTTAATTTCATTACGGACAACATTGATGGTGCTTTTGATAAGCAGGTTAAGGTTAGCTGCCTGAAACTGATCTTCATCGCTACGGGCATAATCCTTCAGATCTGACACAATCTGCTTGACTCGCTCCCCCCCTTCCAAAGACTCAGCCACCAGTGGTGACATATCATCCAGAATGAATTTGATATCCAGCCTGGCAGCTTCAACATCAATTGTTTCCAGTATCTGCAAAGGAAGATTGTCCTTAAGCAACTTATCCAGAAACCGGTAATAATCTATCAGTGCTGTAGTATATCTCCGTAATGTAACCATGTTTGAGAGCATGAAACCAACTGGGTTATTGATCTCATGGGCCACTCCAGCGGCCAACATGCCGATTGATGCCATTTTGTCGTGCTGAAGCAGCATGGCATCCTTAGCACGGCTTTTCTCCAGTTCCTGCTGCACTCTGCTCTCCAGGGTATGGTTCAGCTCTTCAAGCATAGTTGTCTTACTAAACTCTTTCTCCTGAGCCTTTTGGCGTTCACAAATCTCATGTTCAAGTTGCAGCGTCTTTTCATATAGCGTGTCCTCAAGCTTTTTCCTTTCCGTGATATCACGGCTTATGCCGATCAGCCCCAGTACAGCACCATTACCACCATGCAGTGGTGATCTTTTTGTCTCAATCAGAATGCATCGGCCATCAGGGTAAGTTATCCACTCTTCATTAATGCTGGTCCTGTTCAGACGCATCATTCGCTTGTCCTGCTCGCTGAACAGCAGGGCTGTTTGATAGTTAAGAAGTTCATGGTCTGTTGCACCGGCTATCTTATCAACGGGACGACCAACAAAATCAGCAAAGGCTTTATTGCAACCAAGGTAAACGCCATGCAGATCCTTGTAAAAGATAAGATCGTTGGTGGAATTGATTGTGGCAGCAAGAAGCCGCTTCTGCTGGGCCAACTCTGAGACACGTTCTGCAATGGACAATGACATGGCGTTGAAGGCAGATGTTAACTGTCCAATTTCATCTCTGCTTTCAGGCAACCTGGTTGGTATCAGATTACCAGCAGCAACCTGGAAGCTTGCACTGGTCAGCCTTTCCAGATTGCGGGTCAGCCAGAAAATACTGGCAACAACAAGCAGAATAGATAAAACCAGCGTAATTACAGCAATGACAGAACTTTGTAGCAAAAGTTCGTTACGGGCTGATTTTACTTTGGTCAGATCCAGTCCAAAGTAAAGTGTACCCAGGTTCTGACCAGTCTGGTAGATTGGTGCCGAGAGATCCAATCTAGACATCTCTTTATTATGGACAAGTTTTAACTTTCCAACTGGATGCAGGGGTAGAAGATCCTGAGGTGTTTCCCCGCTACTTGAAACATGGTGCCCTTCTTGATCCAGCACTTGCAGATAGAGCAAATCATCGGTAAGGTGGCTTTCTTCCAGCACTGCCTGGATGGTTGACAGGTCATGCTGTGCCAGAGGAGTTGTAAGAGTTGCATTAAGCACAGGCCCAATCTGCCTTGCGTAACAGTCTGCCTGACGGTTAATTGCGTCATTCTGAAGCCTGACACTGTTTGCTACAAGAATGCCTAATACAACCAGCTCTATCGTCAATACAACAACCAGAACTCTGCTACGCAGGGTTGTCAGTTTAAAAGAGAGTTTCACTATCGTTGCCCCACAGTCTGGTGTATTTATACTGCATGACGATCCATACTCTGAAGCTCCTCCCTATATGACATACAGAGATTTGTACAAAACAAGGCTATCTCCGAATATACGTTAGAAATATTCCAATATTTTCAGTAACTGAACATCTGCATCCAGGCTTAACAGGGCTGTAAACTTCCTGCTACAGAGAAGGACTGTAGTTTGAGGTGATTTAAATTTTTATATTGATTGGTGATAACCTTTGTAAAATCGTCTCACACTGCTGACGTAACAGGTCAAGTTCAGCATCATTAAGGTCTGGCAGGATGAGTGCACCATTATTATCCCGCTTCAGGCTGCTGATGCCGGGAAAAGCGGCTTCCAGTGAATCAAGGTCATGTTCCCTGTGTTGCAGCAGATTAAACATCTGCCAGAACTTGGCCTCAGCATCATGTTTGGTTACCGCTTCACGCAGCACCTGTTTAAGGGATTCATCTTCCCAAGGCTTTGTCAGGAACCTGAAAATCCCCCCTTCATTAACCGCCCTCATGGTTGTCTTCAAAGTTGCATGGCCGGTCAGAAGAACCCTTACAGTACCCGGGTAAAGCACACGTATCCTTGCCAGAAACTCGGCACCCTGCATTTTGGCCATTTTCTCGTCAGAGATCACCACCTTGAATTTATTTCGTTTCATACGTTCCAGAGCCATCTCTGCATTCAGCTCCCCGGTCACCTCATAATGTTCAGAACGCAGTGTCCGCATCAGAGCACTCAGGACCCACGGTTCATCATCTACCAGCAAGATCGCATCAGACATGTACACCCTTTCTAGCCGTCGCCTTACCGCTCTTTTTGATTAAAATAAGATCTTCCAACTGGCCCTGTTCATGGTAACGATGTAGCGACTCTATCCGTCTGGAATCAAGGCGTTCTCCCTTCTGTAACAGGAGTAATCCACCTGTGCTGTACAGATTACAGGACAACACCATACCGTTTTTCAGTTTTTCAAGTTTAATCAGATATTCACCGGCATCTGATGCTTTTGTCAGTACGCCTGCTTCATTGAGGTATACATGACTGGTAAAGCGGTGAAACAGCGTTTGCAATGCAGGATCTAAAGATCTGCCAATATGTATATCCGTCTTTTGCAATGCATGTTCTGCCTGATTGGTAGCATACTGTTGGGCAATACAGTCAATCATGTCTGCATACCCGATAATCCGTCCCCCCAACGGGATATCCTCACCAGCCAGTCCATCGGGGAAACCACCTCCAGCATATTTTTCATGGTGGCTGCGGATCATCCATCCAACCGGCCTTAACCCTTCAATCGGGTCCAACAACAACTGCCCCCGTGCCGGATGCTTACTGTATTCAGCAAAATCATCCGGGGTCATCCCATCCGGCGAGATTATAGACAGATGTTCCTGAGTCCCGATCTTTCCGATATCATGCAGTATGGCTGCGGTACTAATAAGCTGAATCTCTTTTTCTGGCAGTCCTGCCCCCCTTGCCACAAGCTCTGACAGGCGAGCTACATTTTCAGCATGTTTGCTTGTTTTACCTCCACGTATCTCCACCAGAGAAGTCAGCGAAGTGAGAAAGTTTCTGTAAGCATTCTGTTTGTGCCTTATGGTTTTCTGGAGTGCTTCACTTCTCTGGCAAATTACAGCGGTCTGTTGCAGTATACGGTTCTTAAGATTTCTATTCCATTCTTGCAGCTCAAGGTTCAATTCCTCTGTTTTGAGTTGTAACTTTCTGCTTTGTTGCTGCAAGCTGTAAGTTTCTACTGCATTACGTATGGCCTGTAGCAGTTCTGTATCATTCCAGGGTTTATTAAAGTAATTAGAAATTCCACCCTGATTGATTGCATCGGCAGCTTCAGTCAGGTCGGCACAACCGGTTAAAAGCACCCTGATTGCGTCTGGCACAGATTTTCGAGAATGCTTCAGAAATTCTGTACCTGTCATGCCAGGCATCCGCTGATCAGAAACTATCAGAGCCACGTTGCTAAGGTGCGTCAGGCACCAGAGTGCCTCCCTGCCGGAACCAGCAGTTACTATTCTAAAGGTTTCACGATGTAACAGCCGCCGTAGTGCCAGTAATATGTTTGCCTCATCATCTACCAACAATACTGTTGGCTCACTGGAAGTAGCCAGCTTGTCTATAGCCTTTATATTCATTTTAAAGTCTCTGTTCTCCGGCAGAAACAATATTGAAATCAGGGTAATATCTCGATTTTGTGAAAACTTTTAACCATCAGACGAGCAGGCTTATCATTTATAATCAGGTCCATATTGTTGATGCTTTGTAGTAATTGCCCATCCACCTGGCCGTTATTACAGATAGCAGGCAGCACATTGCAGAAGTCTTCACCAGGGGCGGATACACCAAGTTCCAGCAGTGTCTCGGCAAGACTGTTCTTACAGATCACTGCTCCATGGCAGTCAATCCAGACAATCCCTACCGGCATCTGGTCGATCAGATTCTGGTAAACTGTAAGAACCTGGCTGTCATCGCCGCAGATGCTGTCAAAGCTTGTAACTATTAATGATTCAATTTTTTGAAACTTTTCTTCCATCTGCTCCATACGAGCTTTTAGCCGGTTCTCTTTTTCACTGTTTGCCAACCCTTCTTCAATAGAGCTTAGCAGAAAGTCTTCAGACCACGGTTTTGAGATAAACTTGCAGATTTTTCCCCTGTTTGTGGCTGCAATAACAGTATCAGTGTCAGCATACCCTGACAGCACCATCCTGACAGTCTCTGGCCAACGTTGTCTGACGGCATACAGGAAATCCACACCATTCATCTCTGGCATACGATAGTCACTGATCACTAGATTAAAAGATCCGTCCTGTTGCAATTTGTTAAGTGCTTCTTTGGCAGACTCTGCGGTAAAGACTTGAAAATCAGCTTTTCTTAGCTGTCGCTGCAATGCACTAAGCACCAATGGCTCATCGTCCACCAGCAGTATTTTGTATTTATTGTTCATAACAGTTTTACTGGATCAGATTCCCCAGCTCCTGCCTCAACTGTTCCGGCGTAAATGGTTTTTCTATGCTTTTTACGGCTCCCATTTGTATGGCTTGTGCAACCATATCCTGCCCCCGCTCTGTGGTTATGATCACTATCGGAATGCCATATCCGGCAGCCTGCACCTCCTGAACAAATTCAAGGCCATCCATGTTTGGCATGTTTATATCAGACAGAATGATGTCTATTTTTTCACCGGATGCAAGCAGTGATAAACCTTCATAACCATCCGAAGCCTCATGGATCTGATCAAGTTTAAAACCTGCCTGGCGTAAGGAACGGGCGATGATCTTACGCATGGTAGAAGAGTCATCAACTATCAGAAAATTAGCCATTTATGTCTCCAGCCGTTTGTTGTTCCGGTTGCCATAGGAGGGCAGCCATTATTATTCATGTAAGTGCTTCCTGGATCTGGCTGCGGTCAGATGCTTTTCCAGGGGCCATATCAGCCAGGCAATGGAAAAGATGATTGCGGAAATTATGATGAACCCTGACACCAACAGTAAAATCAACATGCAGACAAGAATCAGCTTCATGGCAACCTCCCTGTCTTGAAGGTGCTGTTTGATCACTGCAATACTGCCGGTAAATTCTGTCCTGGATTTCTACATATTCAACCTGTTTTGTGCTGTTACGATTTTTACTTATGGTCAGATATACAGCACACCCGCAGCGAGGCGTTGTCTGTGAAGTATATTGGTGGCCTGCTGGTTTACACTGCTGTGATGACAGGCCCTGGCCAGACGTACTATTTTTGCAAGGTCAGCAGGTGCTTCCATGATGATGGTGTGTGCGTCCCTGCAATCGGCAGTTTCTACCATGTGTGCATCGGGCATCAGCAGGCAGGCATAGGAGCGTCGGACCATGTTGTTATCATCCTCATACTTGCGTAGCATGTTGATAACCTCAAGCCCGCTCAGAATCGGAAGTTGCTGATCCAGGCAGATAAAATTAAACGGCATACCATCTTCATACTGGTTGACTGATTTAATCAGGGCTTCCCGTCCGTTGTGGGCAACCTCAATCTGCCGTGCTGTTTCATCAAAGGCGTTAATCAGTTCTGTACAGACCTGTTCATTCCTGTGGGCAATCAGTATTCTCTGGTTTGCGGCCAGTGTCGGCATAACGCACCTGCCTTTCGCAATAAAGCATTTTATATGCTGAATGTGCTTGTTTGAATGTACGTTACTTTAACAGAGGTATGGCCTGAAGTCTGATAGGGAGAATGGTAAGGCGGGGGAGGGAAAATCCTTAGGGCTTTACCTTAATGGGAGAGACTAATTTGGTTGCTATGGCGTAGTGGGTAAGTTCTGCAATGGTTCTGAAACCAAGTTTTCGCATCAGGGATGTACGATGGGCCTCAACGGTTTTTACGCTTAGTCCAAGTTCCCATGCGACTTCCTTGTTGTTAAGCCCGGAAGCCAGCATACGCAGTACTTCTGTTTCACGTTCTGTCAGGATAATGCTGGTGGCCTGTTTGCGTTCAGGTGTTTGATGGTAGATTGATTCCAGCATTAGCTGTGCCAGGCGTGGTGTTACATAAAATCCGCCGGAGTGGACAATCTGGATTGATTCCACCAGCTCTGCACGGGTGCAGTCTTTAAGCAGGAAACCTGTGGCACCGGTACGGAACATGTTGTTGGCCACTTCCGGTTCTTCATGGGCTGTAAGTGCTATTATTCTGCAATCAGGCTGGCTGGTAAGGATGATTCTGGCAGCTTCAATACCACTTTTGCCAGGCATGGTAATGTCCATCAGTACAATATCAGGGTTAAGTTTGTCAGCTTGTTGTACGGCACTGTCTGCATCACAGGCATTGCCGACCACAACCATGCCTGCCTGCTCGGCAATTAACATGCCAAGCCCTTCACGGAAAAGCTCCTGATCATCGACGATTAGTATACGGATGGGGGACATACTTGGCCTTTGGTCAGTGAAGAGTTACATAACTCTGCAATAGCCGGTAAAGTTTTGAGTGCCTTATCTGACTTATCTGACATGTCTTATCTTTTGAGGCAAGTTCTTAACAGATCTGCTTCCAATTAAGAAGCATTATCTTTTCCGCGGCATATTTGCAAGACTGTCAGCATATCGTCATCATAAAAGCAATAAGTTGCATTGTGTAGAGATTTTTTGCCAATTCCTGGTTGATTACACCCCAATATGGGGCAAAAAGACAGAAATCCCGTTATAAATGTTACATATCCTTGTAAGAACACTCCGTTAATCCTCAAACGCTCTCACAATCTTGAATATAATCCTCTGATAATCCTCATTCATCCCCTTCACCAACTCATCCATGTTCTTTGTCCTTGTATCAGGATCGTTCAGGTGCATGAAGTCGAAGAGGTCTTTAATGGGAACATTAAGGGCCAGGGAAAGTTTATCCAGCCTCTCGATTGTCGGTGCATGATAGCCCCCTTCCATCCTGCTGATATGCCGAGGTTCAACACCAATCATTTCGGCAAGTTGCTCCTGGGTAAGCCCCCGTGCCTTGCGAAACTCCCGAATGCGTGCTCCCAATAATTCCTTGGTGGTTTTCATACACAACCTCCTGATTTCAGTTGAAAAGTATCCTGTTCAGGAGGTTAGTCACATGTTGTTATACATCAAATTGATATTGATAATATGTTGTTATACCGGTATAATACCTCATAATAAATCATACACCTGGTAAAAATATGATGTTTGATGTCTACATTATAAAAAGGGGGTACTGACAAGACATGCGGTACTTCCACTGGAACAAACGCTTTGAGATCGGCATCCCGATATTAGATCAGCAGCATCGCACAATCGTGGATCTGATCAACAATCTTGCAACTGCCATACTGGAGGGGGGCGAGCTGCCAGATACCCAACTGTTGATACATGAACTTATGCTGTATGTCTCGGTACACTTTCGTGATGAAGAGCAGATTCTCGCCACTTCTCCACTTACCAAAGAGGAAAAGGAGTGCCATCTGCTGGCTCACCGTGGTTTTGTGGACAAGGTACAGGAAATCGCATCCAGACCCGATCTGTCACAGGCAACGGTCGCACAGCAGGTTCTGGAGTTTCTGACAACCTGGCTTGTTTCCCATATTCTCGGTTCAGACATGAAAATTGCCCAGGCCATGATGCACAAGGATGGTGCCCCTGACAACGGCAGTCATCTTTTCGGAGTCTCAACAGTCGAGCGTCTGCTTCTGGCGGCACTAAACGATACGGAACGTCAATTCAGGTTGATGTCCGACCATACACCGATCATCATCTGGGTTTCGGATGGTGCCGGCAAGCGTACCTTTTTCAACCGTGCCTGGTACGATTTTACCGGCTGTATCACTGAATCTATACAGACAATCCGCTGGGAAGAATATCTGCACCCCGAGGATAAAGAGGATTATCTGGCACAAATCGGAGCGGTTCTGACATATCCAGCGTCGATGGAGTCAGAGTACCGGCTGCGGCATCATACCGGTGATTATCACTGGTTTCTTGAACGGATTCTGCCGCGAACAGACTCGGATGGAGTATGGCTGGGGCTTATCGCATCAGCCACGGACATTACAGCGATAAAGCAGGCCGAAGATCTGGTGACACAGTCAAATGCGGTACTGGAAAAAGAGGTTGCACGCCGCACAGAACAATTGGAAAAATTGATGCTGACCGACCCGCTGACCGGTGTCGGCAACCGCAGGTTCCTTACCAAGGGCCTGAATGACGAAGTACTACGGACTCAGCGTTATCACCATCCCCTATCGGTGGCATTTATTGACATCGACCATTTCAAGGTCATCAACGATAAGTATGGCCACGCAACAGGTGACATGGTGCTGGCCTGTCTTGCCAGGTCGCTGCAATCCGGTCTGCGGGATTGTGATCTTCTGGGACGCTTCGGTGGCGAAGAGTTCGTGCTGATCCTGCCGGAAACAGGGCTTGATGATGCTTTGAGTATTGCCGAAAGAATCAGAAAACGTGTTGCCAAGCTGGACCTTTTGCCCAAGGGGGATGTGGTCACTGTCAGCGTTGGGCTGGCTGAACTGCTGCCTGACGAAACCGCTGAGGAACTTCTTGCACGGAGCGACAAATCCCTTTACCGAGCAAAGGAAGATGGCAGAAACTGCTGCCGGATGGAAATCTGATCATTGCGGGTGTGTTGCCCGTGCTGCCGGAGAAACAGCAGCCATCATGTTTACAGCCGCTGTATTTTATACCCCAAAGGCCCCCGATTCCCTGTTCAGTTCTGTCATGGCCCTGCCTTATCACATGTATGTACTTGCTACAGCAGGAACAGATATAGAAAAAACAAGGCCGCTCCAATATGGAACGGCCCTGGTGCTGGTTCTGCTTGTGCTTGGCATGAACCTGGGTGCAATTCTGTTGCGAGACAGGCTGCGTAAGGCGATATAAATTACAGCGATATTGTCCCGTTTTCCCGTTACTACTCTGATGTTACGCTTTTCACCAGATTGCGGGGCTGGTCAACATCAGTCCCTTTTCGGACTGCAATATGGTAGGCCAGTAACTGGATCGGCACCGCCAGAATCATCGGATCAAGATCATCGTTCAGCAGTTGCAATTCCAGTGTTGTTTCCACCTGCCCCTTGACCCTGCTATCCCCTTCGGAGCAGATGGCAATTACATGACCATCCATGGCAGTTACTTCTTCCAGGTTAGAGATAGCCCGCTCGTAACTGCTGTTCTGGGGTACCAGTACCACCACCGGCATATCCTTATCAATCAGGGCTATCGGGCCATGCCTGAACTCACCGGAAGGATAGCCTTCTGCATGAATGTAAGAGGTTTCCTTCAGCTTTAAAGCCCCCTCCAGAGCAACAGGGTAGTTTCTGCCACGGCCCAGGTAAATACAGTTGCGGGCATACACAAAGCGGGCGGCAACCTGTTCAATCATATTATCCAGTTGCAATGCCTGCTCAACAAGTTTAGGAACTTTTTTAAGATCCGCAATCATCTTCTGGCCTGTAGCAAGGTCAAGTTTGCCCGTTGCACGACCCAGGCGGATGGTCAGCAGATACAGTGCTTCCAGTTGAGTTACAAAAACTTTAGTGGAAGCTACGCCAATTTCAGGCCCAGCATGGGTATAGATAACACCGGCTGCCTCCCTGGCTATGGTTGAATCCTGTACATTGCAGATGGCCAGGCTCATGGTTCCCAGCCTGACTGCTGTCCGCAAGGCAGCCAGGGTATCGGCAGTTTCCCCGGACTGGGTGATTGCAATTACCAGGGTGCGTGCGTCAACAATTGGATTACGGTAGCTGAATTCTGAAGCCAGATCAACCTCCACCGGAATCCGGCAGTGGGTTTCAATCAGAAACTTGCCGGTCAGGGCAGCGTGCCATGAGGTGCCGCAGGCCACAATCACCACCCGCTGAACTGTTTGCAGGGCAGCATTATCATAGAAAACACCTTCCAGGCGGACATCGCCTTCTTTCTCCAGTAATCGCCCTTCAAAGGTGTCCATAATTGCACGGGGCTGTTCATAGATTTCCTTCAGCATGAAATGTTTGTATCCGTCTTTGCTGGCCATAACGTGTTATCCTTTCTCTAAGGGGTAGCCTGAACCTGAAAACAGCAGGTCTGACATCAGAACGTGTAAAAGGTACCGGGAAATAAAAGCTCTAAATTACCATCAGAATCTATTCAGGGCGGGCGGGTTGTGAAAGCAGTTTGCTATATTTAAGTATCAGATTTTACTCTTGATCTGTTCTGTTGCAAATGCTTTTTCTCAGGTTTCAGGAAAGTTATAAATATTTTTATTTTGTGGAATGTGTCAAGGTGTTTCGTGTGTGATCCTAAAAAAATATTGGCTTGGGGCAAGTCTGTTAAGTGATCTGCCCGGGTTAAAACCGGAGGGTTTGATAAATGGATGTAGAGCAGATGAAGTCTGTGTTGAAAGAGATTCTGACCAGGACAGACCTGACTCCCTGTGTGGTAGGTCATCGCGGGGTTGGCAAGACAGCCGGTATTGTGCAGGTCTGCCGTGAGATCGGCTGGCAGTACGCCTCTTTACGTCTGGGGCAGATGGAGGTTGGCGATCTGGTGGGGATACCGTTTCGGGAGGGTGAAACCATGCACTGGTCCCGCCCTTCCTGGTGGCCAGGGGATGATGCCCCCCCAACCATGATCCATTGTGACGAGCTTAATCGTGCCCAGCAGGAGGATACTTTGCAGGCCATCTTCCAGTTTGTGGAGCCGCCGGCGGAGGGACTGCAACGTTCTCTGCATACCCATCAGCTTGCCCCTCAACATAAGGTGGTAGTAACCATCAATCCGCCGGATGGAACCTACCAGGTGGCTACCCTGGACCGTGCCCTGATTGACCGGATGGTTATGCTTTATGTTGAGACCGATTATCAGTGCTGGGCCAGATATGCCGCAAGGAAGGGACTGGATACTGAGGTACGCTCATTCCTGGCGGGCAACAGCAGTATGCTCTCAAAGCAGGGAGCAGCTATGGATATGCAGGTGGAACCAACGGAACGGGGTTGGGAGATGATCAGTATCCTGCGGGAAAACTGCCGCTTTCCAGGTGATCTGGCAATGGAGGTTTATGCCGGAATTATAGGCAAAGAGGCGGCAATTACATTTATGCGTTGGCTGGCAGACCGAGCTGGCAGACCACTTACCGCCAGTGAGGTGCTGAGTGGCTGGAATGATCAGATTGCAACCAGAGCCGCTGAACAGAGGGATGACTTGCAGGCTGCCACAATCAACGATCTGACCACAAATTTGCAGACCAGACCAGAGCTTGACCAGCAGCAGGAGGATAATCTGGTGGGCTATATTGCACTGCTGCCCAGGGATCTGCGGTTTGGCTTTGTGAAGTCACTGCTGCGGATACCGGCCATTGCACTGCTTTTAACAAATGACAGGCATGATGCGGTGATTTACGATGCGATCAGCACCATAAGCAGTGAGGCAGGTTAATCGTCTGGTTCCTGGCAGATGAAACGACGGCATATATCAGGGCGTTGCTGGTGTATGCCACAACGGTTACCATCCAGAAACTCACAGCCATGTTCTATAATCAGGTAAAATCTGCCATTCAGGGTGAAGTCCAGCCGTCTGGCACCAAGCTGCTTCAGTCTTTCGTACTCCTCAGGACTTAGCCGCACACTGGGAAATCCCCTGCAACAGGCTGCATCGCAATCAGCACACTGCTGGTTACCATCCAGCGGGTAATCCAGCAGAATACCCTGTCTTTTCTTTTTGTTACGAAGGAAGAGGAACATGGCTGCTGCCCCTTTCCGGACTGAGTCAGACAAAGAGCGGCAGATCAGATTTTGTTGTAATTCCGGCTGCCTCAGACCTTTTAAGTAGCTCTGTTATGGCTTGTTCACCTTCATGCCCCAACTGTTCTGAAAAATCATTTACATATAGCCCGATATGGGCGGCACAGACTGTTTCGCTCATTTCCTGAGCATAGCTGCGGATATATTCATCTGCTGCCTTTGGGTTGCTGCGGGCAGATCGCACTGCTCTGGTCAGGGCTTGCTCAACCTTTCGGATGATCTCTTCACCAAGGGAGCGGCGGGCTACAATCCCACCCAGCGGAATCGGCAGACCGGTTTCTGTTTCCCACCACTGGCCAAGGTCAACCAGTTGTTTCAGGCCAAGCTCCTGGTAGGTAAAGCGTGATTCATGAATAATCACTCCGGCATCGGCCCTGCCACTGACAACGGCAGCCATGATCTCATGAAAGGGCAGCTCAAGAAAGCTTGTCAGTGCAGGGTTGTACAGCCGCATCAGCAGGTGGGCAGTGGTGTACTGGCCAGGTATTGCGACTGTTTTGCCAGCCAGCTCAGACAGCTTCAGTGAGTCTCTGGCCACCAGCAGCGGCCCACAACCACGGCCCAGGGCACTGCCTGCCCGTAACAGAGCGTATTCATTGCGGATATGCCCCAGGGCTGCATAGGAGACCTTGGTAATATCCAGCAGACCATTCAGTGCCATCCGGTTCAGGGTCTCCACATCCTCCAACTGCTCGCTGAAGCTGATTCCTGTAGTATCAACCAGCCCATGCAGCAGCGGATAAAACATGAAAGTATCATTGGGACAGGGGGAAAATCCCAGGGTAAGATGGGCGTTCATACCAGCAGCCTCCCGTTGTCAATAATCACCTCTTTGCCACCATCTGCCAGTAGCAGGGTGACTGTGGGCTGGTAGAAAACATAATCCTCATGAAAGGGAGCACTGGTGTTTCCGCCAAAGCCCATGTTATCTCCCAGAGCCAGGTGGATTGTACCCAGGATTTTTTCTGCCTCCAGTACATTGTCTGGGCGGCTGGCTTTGTCGTTGGTGCCGATACCCAGCTCTGCCAGATTGCGACAGTTAGGGTTTTCTGTAAATTTAGCTTCAAGCCTTTGCCGCAGCGGGTCATCGCCTTTAATTTCTGTTACAACGCCATCTGCAATGGTTAAAGTCAATGGCTGCATCAGCCTGGCTGTGGGGCCCCACTCAATTACCATTTTGCCGTGGCTTTTCCCCTCCAGCGGAGCCAGGTAGGCTTCGCCGGCTGGCAGGTTGCCAAAGGCACCATCAAAGGTCAGCAATCCATCATCACCTTCGGCCTGTCGCCCCTGCTTGCAGATCATCATATCTGTGCCGTTGGGGGTTGTCACATGCACCCATTCAGCACGGTTGACAGCCTTAACCAGATTTTCTGTCCGTTTTGACAGTGCCTGCCAGTCTACTGTCATGGAGCTGTAAAACATATCAGGATCAAAATGGGGCAGCGAGGCGTAACGACAACCAGCAAGGCAGGCCAGCTTGCGGAAGTTGGTATGGCTGGTGGAGTTGTTGGAAAGTGCAATGATAATGTCTGCCACATCTGACTTCTGCTCTGCCACAATGGCTTTGGTAAGATCCAGGTTATTGCCGGTGATCGTTTTATCCAGCAATGTTTGCAGCAATCCGGCAGATTTAAAGCTGCCGATTATTTTATTGCCAAAGGCTGTCTGCCACAGAACAAGGGGAGGTTCTGCACCGGATGCAGATGTTGCAGGAAAATCTGTAAATAATGTTTTACCATAGCTTTTACTTGCAAAATCAGCCAGCTCTCTGGCAGTACTGTGCAGGCGGTTTCGCCGGTCGAAGTCAGCACCGGAAACAGTCTCATCCGCCCGTATCAGGTCACTGAAGACAACAATCCGTTCCGAAGATCGATAACCCATATTTTCATTAAACAGAGATTCAAAGGCTTGTTGTAAATTACTCATGATCTGTATCAAGCTCCCTGGTTTTAATCAGTTATAATAAAACGGAATTATAGCACAAAAAAGCAGCCTGTGTTGTTGTTAACCGCACAGGTCAGCAGGTTTTTTAACTTGATTTAACAGCACTGGTTATGGTAATCAGGCATACTGTATACAATTCCAGGCGGGGGTTTTGCCTGTCATAATAACTACTTAACTAACAGAAATGATTGCAGTTTCTTCGTTTCCCGGAGGTGTCTGTGGCACAGGTGGTTTTTGCAACTTGGGGTGGTTCTGTTCTTGATAACAGAAACGTAAGCGGTGAACCTGCGGCAGCAAATTTCAAGCTGCCGGCGGTTTTGGATGGTGAACAGCCGCTGCGGGCCTTCATGGGGTGGGACGGCATCATCATCTTTGATAAAACTGTTGATGTGCCAGCCATGGCAGCGGAATATATGCAAAGGGTGCAGGATCTGTACTGCTGCGGTAAATGCACCCCAGGTAAAAAGGGAACCAAGGTACTGGCAGATCTGCTTCACAGGGTTATGAAAGGTGCGGCAAGGTCAGAAGAGCTTGATCAGGTAGCTGATCTGAATGCCCTGCTGCAAAACTGCAAATGTACTCTATGCCCCAGCTCCACCAGGCCGGTACTTGATGCGGTGCAGTATTACCGTGAAGACTTTGAGGCACTCTGCAATGGCAGTCGGACAGTAAAGGAAGAACGTTATCTGCATAAGATTACCGCTCCCTGTATGGACAAATGTCCAGCTCACATTGATATTCCCAAATATGTAGAAGAGATCAAAAACTACCAGTTCACAGATGCACTGGCCACCATACGTGAAAACATGCCGATGCCTGCTGTCTGTGGGCGGGTCTGTCCCCACCCATGTGAAACAGCCTGCCGCCGCAAGAATGTTGACAGCTCAATCAACATCATGGTGCTGAAACGTAGTGCCTCCGACTTTGAGTGGATGCACAAGCTGCACCACCCGCCCAATAAAGCCCAGATGAAAAACAAGACAGTTGGCATTATCGGTGCCGGCCCGGCTGGTATGACTGCTGCCTACTATCTGGCCTTGCAGGGCTACAGAAGTACTGTCTATGAAGCCCTGCCTGAAGGTTTTGGCGGTGGCATGATTGCTGTTGGCATTCCACCCTATCGTATGCCACGCAACCTGCTTCAGCGTGATATTGACATCATCCAGGAAATGGGTGTGGATATTGTCTATAACTGCCGTGTGGGCAAGGATATTTCCCTGTCAGAGCTGAAGGATAAGCATAATGCGGTATTCCTGGCACCTGGTGCCCACCGCTCCAAGCCGATGGGTGTTGAGGGGGAAGATGCCGGTTACAAAGGCTTCCTGAAGGGTGGGATTGACTTCCTGCGGGATGCCTATATGGGACTGCCCACCGGTATGGGCAAGAAGATTGTTGTAGTTGGCGGTGGTAACACCGCCATTGACTGTGTTCGGGTTGGCCTGCGTGAAGGTGCAGAGGCTTCTTACCTGGTTTATCGCCGTTCCCGTAACGAGATGCCAGCCGATGTCTGGGAGATCGACGGTGCCGAGGAAGAGGGGGTACAGTTTGAGTTCCAGGTGCTTCCCACAAAGGTGCTTGCCAACAGTGACAATCAGGTTACAGGGGTTGAATGCGTCAGGATGGCAATGGGTGAGCCGGATGCCTCTGGCCGTCGCCGTCCAGAACCGGTACCAGGCAGTGAATTTGTAATTGAGTGCGATACCGTCATTCCGGCAATTGGTCAGGATTGTGATCTGAGCTTTATTCCACCGGAGCTGGGTATTGACATCACCAAATGGAACACCGTGGTCACTAAATATATTCCGCTCAAAGATGTGGCCGGCAAGACAATGAACGACAGCATGGGCAACCCGCTGGTTCGCACCCTGGTTACAGATTGCGATGGTGTTTTTGCTGGTGGTGATGCTGAAATCGGTCCATTGACTGTTGTAGCCTGTATCGGTAATTCACACCGTGCTGCCAATGTAATTGCCCGTTATATGGAAGAAGGCAAGGCATATCTGACCGAGGAGGAGATCTTTGAGGATCTGCTGACCTATCTGGGCGTATATGACAAGAACGAGGATGTTGCCTGGCTGGATTCAGCAGACCGTGCCGAACAGAGGGAAATACACGGCAGGGAACGGGCCTCTGAAGGTAACTACAAAGAAGTAGAGCTGGGCTTCAGTGATTCCGTTGCACAGGAAGAGGCAGATCGTTGCCTGCGTTGTTACAGAATGGCAATGGTTGCCCTTTAATCCATTTAGGTTTTCTTTAAACAGAAGCTGCAAAAATACACAGCATAGGAAACAAGCAATGTCACAAACTGAATGCTGCGATCAGAATAAACTCATAACCCTGACTATTGATGGCCAGGATGTCCAGGTTCCAGTTGGTAGCACCATCCTTGAGGCTGCACAGAAACTGGGAATTAAGATTCCGACTCTATGCTGGCTGGAGAAGGTATCTACAACAGGGGCCTGCCGGATCTGTGCAGTCCATGTTGAAGGTGTTGGCCGTCCGATGACAGCCTGTAACACACCGGTCAAGGAAGGAATCAGGGTTACCACACAGTCCGATGAGCTGACTGCAATCCGCAAGAAAACCATGGAACTGATGCTGGTTAACCATCCCCTGGATTGCCCTGTTTGTGATGCAGGTGGCGAATGCGATTTGCAGAATACCTGCTATGCACTTAGTGTGGATCGCAACGCCTATGCTGCTGATCTGGAGCGTCTGCCGATCCGCTATAACTGGAGGCTTCTGGAGAGCGACCCCAACCGCTGCATCCTGTGTGAGAAGTGCGTCAAGGTCTGCCGCGAAGTTACCGGGGCTGAGGCTATTGAAGTGGTCAACCGTGGCGACCGTGCCCTGGTGGATACCATTTCAGGTGAACCCCTTGATTGTGACTTCTGCGGTAACTGTATTGCAGCCTGCCCGACCGGCACATTGATCAGCCAGCCTTTCAAATTTATGGGCCGTCCCTGGGCTTTCGAGGTTAAGCAGGGAATCTGTGGCTTCTGCTCTTCCGGCTGCCAGATAGAATACCATGTTAAAGATGGCAAGGTGGGCCGTGTAACCAGTGAAGACAGCAACTACAACAGCGGCAATCTCTGTATTAACGGGCGTTTTGGTTACAGTGCCTTTAACTCCGTGGATCGCCTGACCAGCCCGTTGATAAAGGATGAAGATGGTCAGCAGATCAGCACAAGCTGGAATGAGGCGATTAAAAAAGCGGTTGATGCCACCAGGGCTGTCATCACACAATATGGTGCCAAGGCGGTGGCAGGGATTGCTTCACCGCGGATAACCAACGAGGAAAATTACCTTTTTGCCAAGCTGATTAAACAGGCCATTGGTTCGCCAAACCTGGATTCTGAGTTACGTCTTGGCTATGCCCAGGCACAGGAGCTACAGGCTGAAATAATCGGCATAACCGGTGCAACAAAGTCAATGGATGCCATTGAGCAGGCTGACAGCATTATAGTGCTTGGTTCAGATCTCAAGGCAGAATCCGCTGGATTTGGTTACCGTGTTATTAAAACCGCCACCAAGCTGGATGCAAAGCTGGTGATTGCCTCTGCAAGACCGACTTCCCTGGATAAGTTCAGTAACCTGGCTCTGCGTTACAAGGCAGGGTCAGAGGCTTTTGTGGCACTTGGTCTGGCCAAGTCAGCCATTAAGCTGGGCAAAACCGTTGCTGCTGAAGGGCTTGATGGTTTCAGGCAGTCTGCCGATGCAGTCAGCTTTGACCAGATTCAGACCGCCACCGGACTTGATGAGGCGGCATTTAACGAAGCTGCTGAACTTATCAAAGGTAATGTTGCCATACTGTATGGTCATGAATTTATCCGCAGTGCAGATGCAACAGCAGCAGTAACAGGTGCCATCAATCTGTCGATTCTGACTAATGCAGATCTGTATCCGATTGATGAAAAAAACAACACCCAGGGCTTGTTGGATATGTCTGCTGTACCTGGAGCAGGTGGCAAAGACCTGTTTGGTATTATTGAAGGGATTGAAAAAGGTGAAATCCGTTGTCTGTATGTTACAGGCAGCGACCTGCTGCAACTGCCCAACAGTGCCAGGGTAGCCTCTGCATTACAGAAACTTGATTGCCTGGTGGTGATGGAGCTATTCCCCACAGCAACTGCAAAGCTTGCTGATGTTGTCCTGCCGGCAGCATCCTCAGCAGAGAAGGCAGGCTCATTTACTACC
>CAZRKG010000004.1:40387-58561 GCA_964600635.1 uncultured Geobacter sp.
CCCAAGCCTTTGTTGCTGCGGCTAACCTGCCTGGTGAGGCCAGACCGGATTTTGTGATTCTGAGTGAAATATATGCTGCTTTTTCAGATGGTGCAGCTCCATCACTTTCAGCCATCAGGCAGGAGATAAAGCCGGATAACAAACAGAAAAAGGATAAACCGGTGCTGGCCTTTGCTACACCAAAGGCTCCGGCTACAGGCTCCATGACCATGCTGGTGGCTCCATTCATGCGTCATAATGGAAGTTATACAAGCTGGTCTGCCAACAACCTTAAGGTGGCGGAAGAGGCTCTGGCCCGGATTGGTGCTGATGATGCCTCCAGGCTGGGAGTAAAGGATGGGGATTCACTTACCATCTCAGCCAATGGTGCCAATGCAACCCTTAAGGTACAGATCAGGAATGACCAGCCTGCCGGGCTGCTGATTGCTTCACCACACTTTACCGGAAGCGGAGTAAGTACCCTGCTGGTTAAGCCGGCTGCAAGTACAACTGTAACTGTTGCCAAAGGATAGCCGGTTTTCCTTCGTAATTTAAGCTGGCTTGAAAACAGAAATGCCACACTGTAACCTTAAAGACAGTGTGGCGTTTTTTATTTATCTGCTAGTTGCTGGTGTTTAAGCTCAGTATTACAACCTTTCATGGCCAGGTAAAAACAAGACCATGCAGCTTTCCGCCCTGGGCATCACGGTACTGGATTAGTTGCAACTTACCAGCCTGCCCTCTTCTCACTTCATAACCTTCCTTCACTTCAGATGAACTTGTCCGCATACTGTCCACTCCTGACAGCTCCTTAATAACAGTCTTGTAAAATGACTGTCGAATGCCGCTGCCACTGCGGTCAATTACCTGTATTGCTTGGATTTTGTTATCTTTTCCACGGTAAATCCGGTATTCATGGGCTGGCCCTTGGTAGCACTGCCAGCCAGGATTACGCCTGGCATATGCAGGGACAGGCTCACTATCCATAATAAACGATGGCAGGTCATTCAGCAGCTTGTCTTCCGAAGCCGTGGCCACAACACCACCGGTTGCATCTTTAACAGACTTTTCTGTTGATGCGGTGCCAGCCACAATTTTACTGCCATCGCCAGATGTCAAATGGTCAGCAGTCTGACCAGCTTCAGGCAAACGCTCAACTGAGACATCTGACATTTCATCAACCGGCTTATGTTGATTCATGGTGATTGCAGCAACTGTCAGCAGCAAAGCTGCAACAACTGCTGCCATTGCCAGTCTGCGACCTGTAACAGCTTTGAGTGGCTGTTCATAATCAGTTGCCTGTCTTGTATCAGCATCAGTATCAGGCTGCTGATGCTGCATCAGGTCATCAATGTTTATGGTCAGTTTTTTGCTGAAAGGCGATGTCTGGGGCAGGACAACCTTTCTGGTGGGCCTTTTGTCTCCAGTTGCAGACAGTGTAACCTTGTCATCGGTTTCAGCTTCTGCATTGTCTGGATATTCAGGCTGCTCATCCGTTTTTTCAGTTGCTGCCGGTGCATCAGCAGGCTCTGTAACCACATTCTGCACAGGCGGGGCAACACAGGGCTGGCCTTGAAAAAACAGCTTCAACTCATGTTTAAGTTTATCAGTATTGTCAGACAGATTAAGGATACAATTAAAAAGGCTGGCTACCTCTGGCTTAATGGAGGCAGGATCAGCCAGTAGAGCAAACCTGGTCTGACTGTTTTTACAACTGTTCATCAGATGTTTTTTAAGAATATCAGCGGATAAGCCAGATATGTGACTTTGCAACACAACCAGTTCATGCTGTTCTTTCTCCAGCTCCTTTGCACCATTACTAATATCACTTGCAACCCTGATGCCAGGAAAATCCGATGCAAGTTGTTCCAGCAGCCCTGCAATCCGTGGCATATCTGTAATCGCAAGAATCCCTTTCTGTTCACCGACAGTTAAAATTGCGTTGTCAGACACAGATAACCGCCTTGATTTTCCTGATCCGCTCAACGGATTCCTGTATGCCAAGGGCCAAAACTATTTCACCAATACCAGGAGCCTGGGTGCTGCCTGAAAGTGCAACACGGACCGGCTGACCAACCTGCGGCATCTTCCAGCCACCTTCGGTACAGATCTCCTTAAACAGTGCATCAAACTCGGCAGCATTACTTGCATTGCTGTTTTCAAGCTTCAGAACAACGGCATCATAAACAGCAACAAGATGTTCTTTATCAAACTTGTTTAAGGCAGCCTGATCATACTGGTTGGGAGCCTGATAGTAGAACAGTGCCCGTTCGGCCATCTCTTCCAGGGTTTGTGCCCGCTCCTGCAATGTGTTTACAACACCTGCAAGATCAGGGTGGCTGGTATCAGTAACACCACGGCTGGCCAGGTGCGGTTTCAGCAGTTCTGCCAGCCGTTCAGGGCTGGATTGCTTAATGTAGTGGGCATTCAGCCAGTTGAGTTTTTCATGGCTGAAGACCGATGCAGCACGGCCAACATTACTAATATCAAACTTCTCTATCATCTCCTGACGGGAGAAAATCTCATCATCTCCGTGGCTCCAGCCCAGACGAACCAGATAGTTGATAAGGGCTTCCGGCAGATAACCCATATCACGGTAGGCAATTACACTGGTGGCACCGTGACGCTTGGACAGCCTGGCTTTATCACTGCCAAGTATCATCGGAACATGGGCAAACAGAGGTACTGGATAGCCAAGGGCTTCATAAAGCTGGATCTGTCGTGGGGTGTTGTTAACATGGTCATCGCCACGGATAACATGGCTGATCTGCATGGTAGCATCATCAATCACCACACAGAAGTTGTAGGTGGGGCTACCATCACTACGCTGGATGATCAGGTCATCCAGCTCTTGGTTGGGATAGGTTATCTGGCCTTTGATCAGATCATTAAAACCGGTTTCGCCTTCCTCGGGAGCCTTGAAGCGGATTACAAACGGCATGTCAACCGGCTGATCAGTGCGGTTACGGCAGGTACCATCATATTTTGGCTTGCGACCCTCTGCCATAGCCTGCTCACGTTTGGCTTCCAGTTCTTGCGGCGTACACCAGCAGCGGTAAGCCTTGCCCTGATCCAGCAACTGCTGAATATGCTGCTTGTAGAGCGGAAAATTATCAGTCTGATAAAAGGGGCCTTCATCACAATCAAGGCCAAGCCACTCCATTCCCTGTAAAATGGCATCAACCGACTCTTTTGTGGAGCGTTCAAGGTCCGTATCCTCTATCCGCAGAATAAAGGTGCCGCCGGTGTGGCGGGCATAAAGCCAGTTAAACAGTGCGGTGCGGGCACCGCCAACATGTAGGTAGCCAGTTGGTGACGGAGCAAATCTTACGCGTGGTGCAGGCATTTATATTTCTCCTAATCTGATTTCATAAAAATTATCAATATGACAGAATACAACTTTTTGATGCTCAGGTCATGTTAAAAGCCGGTAAATACTGGATGACATATTTTTATTGCAACTGAAACTTTACAATAAGTCAATGTGGCTGTACCATAACAAAGTTTTGCTGAACTTATACATGTGATGAAAAAAAGGAGTGCAGAATGTTCAGACTGGCACCAAAGGAAGACAAGTTTTTTGTGATGTTTCAGGAGATGGGGGCCATCATAACCGAAGGTGCCGAACAGTTGAAGGCGATGCTGGATGACTTCTCTGATCCAGATGCCAGCCAGAAGCAGATTAAGGATACAGAGCATCGCGGAGACCACCAGACACACAAGATTATCAAGACCCTCAACAAAACCTTTATAACCCCCCTTGACCGTGAAGATATTTACTCCCTTGCCTCTAAACTGGATGACATTATAGACCTTATGGATGCCTGTGCCCAGCGACTGGTAATGTATAAGGTTGAAAAACCGACCCTGCCTGCCCAGCAGCTGGCCTTTATTATTCTTAAATGTTGCCAGGCGGTTGAACGGGCTTTAAAACACCTGGGAGGCGATTTTGATGACATTAACCAGTGTTGTGTAGAGATTAACGCCCTTGAGAACGAGGCTGACCGAGTCTGTCGCCAGGCGATCAGCACACTGTTTGCAGAGGAGAAAGACCCAATTGACCTGATCAAGTGGAAAGAGATTTACGAAACTTTAGAGAAGGCTACGGACAAGTGTGAAGACGCTGCCAATATTCTGGAAAGCGTGGTGGTTAAGAATGCATGAGACCGGCCTGCTGATGCTGGTACTGATCATAGTTGCTGCACTGATCTTTGATTACATAAACGGATTTCACGATACTGCCAACGCCATTGCCACCAGTGTTTCCACCCGTGCCATGACGGTCCGTACCGCCATTGTTCTGGCCGCCACCCTTAACTTTCTGGGGGCAATGGCCTTTACAAAGGTGGCCAAGACCATTGGTACTGATATTGTTATTTCAGATTTTCTGACCCAACTGGTTGTCCTGTCCGGTGTACTGGGGGCCATTATCTGGAACCTGATAACCTGGTATTACGGCCTGCCATCTTCATCATCCCATGCCATAATTGGCGGCATTATGGGGGCTGGCATTGCCCATGCCGGCTTTACAGCGTTAAAATGGGCCGGCCTCAAGAAGATTGTGTTGGCATTGATTATATCGCCTGTGCTGGGGGCTGTTGTTGGTTATCTGTTTGTGATGCTGTTCTCCAGCATCCTTAAAAACCGCCCACCAGCCGGTGTAAACCGCGGGTTTCGTCGGATGCAGATTCTGTCCGCCTCTTTCCTGGCATTTTCCCACGGAACTGCTGATGCCCAGAAGTCAATGGGTGTAATTACCATGGCCCTGTTAAGCTACGGGGCTATACCTGTTTTTGATGTACCTTTGTGGGTTAAGGTGGCCTGTGCAACTGCAATTGCCCTTGGAACTGCGGCGGGGGGGTTAAGGATCATCAAGACTGTCGGAAAAGACTTTGTAAAGCTGCAACCAATGACCGGCTTTTCCGTAGATTCATCGGCAACATCCATCATTCTGGGTGCATCGCTCTGCGGTCTGCCCACCAGCAGCACCCATGTGGTAACCTCATCCATCATGGGGGTAGGGCTGTCAAAAAGCATGAGTTCGGTCAACTGGACCGTTGCCAAGCGGATTGTAACAGCCTGGGTTCTGACCATTCCGGCGGCAGCGGCAGTTTCCTACGTTGCCCACCAGGTTCTGCTGCCTATCTTTGGTGGCTGAAACCTTCTGGAAACTCAGACCAGATTTCTGACATTAAACATGCTGGTCAACTGCAACTCATCCAGCAGCTCCCGCAGGCGTTCATCACCAGCCATTAATGTCAGGCTGACCTTATCCTTATTCACCAGCTTCATCAGATAACCGATTACTGCCGATGGCAATGCAAAGGACTCTGGAAGACGCAAAACAATGCTTTTAAGACCTTCTTTGTGCAGGCGTTCCACTTCATTTCTTACAGCCATACTGTCGTTAATACTCTTGATATTACCGGTTATGGTCAGTTCGTTACCGCCGCTTTGTCTGATCTCCATTTTGTGACTCCTGTCTTCAGGTACTATCTGATTTAATTTACAGGTGTAAAACTTTTCATTATTAACAGGCGATTACCCGTCTGATTGTGTCGCATAAGATCGGCCATCCGTTTGATAACCATCAACCCACGCCCTGATAATTCTGTCACGTTGCAGGTGCTAAGCTCATTAAAGTCATAGCCAGGCCCGGGGTCTGCGATCTCTACCCAGGCTGAAAACCCGCTGGTGCGTGGTGACAAGGTTAGAGTCAGGCGAATTTCATCCCCTATAACAGGCGTTTGTGCAAGAATTCGTTCTTCATACATACCGGCCTGAATCAGGTCGCTCTTCCCCTGCCCGATCCTTAGACAGCCATGTTCAAATGCATTCAATAACCCCTCTGTAAGTGCCAGTTCAAAATTATCCAGTGCCTCTCCATCTGCACCAGCCTGCTTCAGCAGCTCCAGAACCTGCTGTTGCAAGCCCTCAATCCCTTTCAGGCTGCCTGGGGCTGCAAGCTGATGCTGCTCTCCCAAAGTACCGCTCCCGATGGCTGTCAGGCGGATCAGGGTAATATCATCATCATTGGCATCATCATCACAAATTGCCAGATACCTGTCAAAGAGCTGTCCGGCAGTGGCAGTTGTCAGCAGATCATCCGGCAGTTGTGTACGATAGGTGCCACCAGACCTTAATGGGCCGTCCATCAGGCCATCGGTGGCCAGCAGAATATCTGTAACGCCATCAAGATCCAGCTCCTGGATTTTCAGGGGTGGTGTGTAACAGGAAATGGGAGGATTGGCATAGCAGACACGTTCCAACTGACCATGACGAACCAGTAACATGGCAGGTAAGCCACAACCGGCAAAACGTAGCTTCTTCTGCTGCGGATCAAGCTCAAGCACTAACCCGCTCAGGGTTTCATCCTCCAGCAGATTGTTGGCCACAAAGGAAAAACAGGCTTTGCAGAGATGTATGAAACCAAAATGACTACAGGCACATCCAAGGGCAACATGATTGAAAAAAGCGGTGGCGAGCATGGAAGTAACCGATGCTGAAAGTCCATGTCCCATGGCATCGGCAAGGTACAGCAGCAGACGGTCACCTTCACCCCTGACCGTTGAATAGCTGTCGCCTGACATTATATCGCGGGCATTCTGCTTCAGGTCTACCAGCCAGCCGCCAGAAGCATCAGGATTCTGCAAATAGTGGTCTTTAAACTGATGAATTGATATATGCCGTTCCTTGGCTGTGGCCAGTTCCTGCTGAAGTGAGTGGTAACGTGTGCGATAACGCAGCAGTTCCACCTCATGCAGTTGTGCTTCCTGTGCCACCCGCTCCAGATGCAGTTCCCTGGTAATGGCCAGCAATGCACGATGCAGGTTATCCCGTCTGACAGGCTTATCAAGAAACTTTGAAACACCAAGGTTGATCGCCTCAACCAGATCGGCATGATCCAGGGAAGAGGTCATAAGTATTACAGGTGTCTTGCTGTTGTAACGGCGGATTGCCCGCAGCATACCTATTCCGTCCAGCTCTGGCATAACCAGATCTGTTATCAGCAGGTCTGGTTGGTACATACGAAACAGTTGTTCTCCCTCAATACCGTTTTTGGCCCAGTACAGCTTTTCAAACAGAGGCTCCAGGATATTGTGGATAATCAGACCGCTTATCTGATCATCCTCTACATAAAGTACCGACATACCAGAGCAGTATTTTGAAAGCTCCTCTGCACCCACAGCAGGTCAGCACCTGAAGCGGTCAAGATTCTGCCGCAGGCCGTCAGACTTGGCGGCCAGGGCTGAAGACACCTCCTGCACCTCGGCTGATACGGAACTGTTCTGGTCAGCAAGTTGTATCATGCTGGCCATCTGCTCCATTAACTGCTTGGTGCGGGTGGCAATGAAGGTACTTTTACGAACCAACTCGGATGAGATTTTAACTGCATCAGACAGATGGTTGCCGGTTTCACCGGCTGTAGAAATCAACCTGCGTGTGGATTCTGCGATCTGAAGCATCCTGTGGGAGCCTGCCTCGGTCTCACCATAAAGCTGCTCAACTCCATTTACCACGCCAGTAACACTCTGGTTGATCTGGGATAGCGAATTCTGGGTTTTGGCAGCCAGGGCACGTACCTCATCGGCAACCACCGCAAAGCCACGCCCAACCTCTCCGGCCCTGGCTGCCTCAATGGAGGCATTTAAGGCCAACAGGTTAGTCTGGTCAGCAATATCAGCAATAATATCCAGAACATCACGAATCTTGCCGGTATTGACAGCCAGTTCCTGCATCTTGCTGGCCAGAAGACGCTGGTTGTCAGATTCATTTATGATGGTATTGCCGGCATCATTCAGGTTCTCGGCAAACTGGGACATTACATTACAGGTGGTTTCAATGGTTTCAGTGGTCTGGATTGCCATCTCCTCGGTCAGATCGAGGTTCTGGCCAACTTCATTGGTCAGGGCTTCGCTTGCTGTGACAATCTCTGATTGTTTCTGTACCGTGGCGGTCAGGTTGCCGGAGATCTGGGACAGGTTCTGGCTTGCAACTGCTGTCTCGGTTGCGGTTTCTTTGGCTGCGGCAATGCTGTGCTGCACCTTACCGATGAAGCTGTCAATAAACCCGGTTGCCTCGCCAATTTCATCATTCCGTTTCAGATCAAGACGTGCGGTCAGGTTCCCTTCGCCATGTGCCAGATCAGAGGCTACATCTACCATACTGTTGATCGGTTGCAGAATACGGTCATTGGCAACTTTAAACATCAGCAGCATTCCGGCAGATGCAAAGGCGATAAAACCACCCAGGCCAAGCATCAAGGCATGCAGCCATTTGGCAAACTGCTGGTTTTTACCGTCAAAACCGTTATGTTTGATTGATAATCCAGCATGCAGATCATCTTTCAAATCACGCCAGAGGGGTGTTTCCACCTCTTTCAGCATCTGCACCGCAGCCATCAGATCACCTGACTCACCAATTTTGCGTACCTGGTCACGAGCTGGCTGTAACTTCTGCCATTTGATTGTAATTGCATCAAGCGGCAGTTTTCCCTTAATGATTGTGGTCTCTTTTGCAACGGCCAGGGCTTTTTCAAAATCCTGAGTAGCCTTATCCAGATTTGCCTTTGCCTTACCATCTTCCGGGTTCATGATGAAGTTACGTAATGCCTGCTCTCCCTGTAACCCCTGGGCCAGCATTGCATACAGACTGGCATAGACCGCCACATCCCGTTCAACCAGCTCTGTAAATTTGCTCCTGACAGTAAGTGTGGTGTAGGCAAAGGCAGCAACCATAAACAACATAAGCACTACGGTGGTTACAGCCCCAAGCTGGAACATCAAGCGGATCTTCATCACACCCTCCTACAATGTCTGAACCCTGTTACGACCATCACGTTTAGCCATGTAAAGGGCATCATCTGACCTGGATATGAACTCCTCAAGCGGTTCATCATGTATGTACTGGCTTACCCCAAAACTGACAGTAGCCCTGAGTTTGCCTCCAAAATCATGCTCCATTATCAGTACCCGCAGCACATTGGCCACGGCCTCGGCCTGGGTTGAGTCTGTTTTGGGGCACAGAATCACAAACTCCTCACCACCATAGCGGCAGAATATGTCGTAACTACGCAATCTGTGTGCAATCAGTTCTGCCATCCCCTTCAGCAGCCTGTCACCGGTGGAGTGACCCCAGGTGTCGTTGACCTGTTTGAAGTGGTCAATATCCAGCATAATCAGTGACAGTTCGGATTTGTGGCGGCAGGCTTTAACTGTCTCTGCTGTCAGCAGGGTATCAAACATCCTGCGGTTGTAGGTGCCGGTCAGAAAGTCAATTCTGGCCTGGTTTTCCAGCAACTCATTGGCCCGTTTCAGATCTTCCTGGGCCTTTCTGGTTTCCAGAATCTCCCAGGCCACATCCGCCAGGTACAACACCTCTTCTGCATCCTTTATGCTGTATGCGGCCTGTTTGTTGCCAACTCCCATTACAGCCACAATCCGCTCATCCCGTATAAGTGGCACTACAAGCTCACGTGTCAGCCTGACATGCCCCTCTGGCAGCCCTTTTTTATGCTTGATGGCCATATAATCATTGTGGATAACCGGTGCACGGGTTTTGATACATTCGATCCAGATACCGGCCTTATCCAACGGGTAATGATTGTGACCAGATAGTTTGCAACTGCCATCTTTGGTGCTGCTGGACCATGCCTGCATTGTGATTGTCTGCTGATCCTGACTGATAAAGTGGTAGAAGCCGATCGGGCTGTTGTTCAGCTTGCAGATTTCATCCAGAGAGTATTGCAGCAATTCTTCTGAAGTGGCCATGGTGGCGTATTCCAGCAACTGGTAACGCATAAGTACCAGTTCATCAGCCCTGGCTGACTTCAGTTCATATTCTGCCTGGCGATGGTGGAACCGTGCCAGCACGGTAATACTTACAGCGGCGATCAGTATCAGTGTTGTAAGCTGAAACAGCATCTCCCGTTTCCAGCCTTTAAGGACAGCCTCTGGTTTACGGCTGATGATCAGCACTAGCGGTTTATCCATGTGCAGATCTTTAGGCGAGATGGTCATGATGGCAAACAGGCGATTCATCTTAACACCAACTGCCTGATCATGAAATATATTTACAACCTGTTTACTTGCAAGATGGTGCTTGAACAGAGTGTCAGGTATGGCAAGAGTTCTGCCAATCTGCTCTGACATATCAGGCACAGAAGCAAAACGGATACCATCACCATGCACAATGTTGTTCTGCATATCATCGGCATAAATACCAGTCTGCAATATATCCTGCAACAGTTCAGCAGTGATGGCAGCGGTTACTATACCCTGAAATCTGCCGTTTTTATCAATTATTACCTTTGAGGCATTAAAAACATATTTGCCGAAAAAGTCTGCATAGGGAGGCGAGATATACAACTGTTCAGAAAAGCCGGTTTTCTTTGTGTCAGCAAAATATTGGCAATTACTGGCATCACGACCGATCAGTTGTGGCATGCTGGCAGCATTGACAATACCGTTTTCATTTATTATGCGGAGGGTTCTTATGCCAGGGACGGCAGCGGCAAGGATTTTTATATGGTAACTGGTATGTTCAGTGTCATGCTTTGACCAGGTTACCTGATAATCTTCTGCCATATCAGACAGTATGGTGGCAACAGAGGCCAGGTGGTGTTCAATATGCTTGCTGATGGCTCTGGCCTGGCCCAGCATCAGCAGTTGTTCCTGTAAAATTGCCTGCTTGTGAATGTAGTACAGGTTGTAGGAGATGGCAGATGTAATGAATGTCAACACCAGGGAAAGCACTACCCAGTGCTTTCTGTGCCTGGTTTTAATACGCTTTGCGGTCATACAAATCCTGCCAGGCCATTGCCTTTTTCAGTTATCTGATACTTCTTTAAAGTCTGTTCACATTCCTGCAAGAGATCTTCCATTGAGTTATGCATGGGGGTCAGGGTTGTGCCGGCAATACTAATAGTGTAACTGAAGTCAATATTGCTTTCTATGCTGTATAACTTCCTTGCCCTGGTCAGTATCCGCTTTGCCACCTGGCCTGAATCCGCCAGGTTTGATTCATTCAGAAGAATACCAAAGGCATCGTTGCCAATTCTTCCCAGCAGGTCGCTGGTACGTACAAATGAACAGCAGAGATCTGCCAACTGCTGTAAAGCCATATTGCCCAGCGGATAACCGTACTGGTCATTAAACTGTTTGAAGTTGTCAATATCGGTGACAATCAGTGTCATCGGACGGTTAGCACGTCTGGCAGAGGTAAGATCACGGTTAGCCAGCTCCAGAAACATCTTGCGGTTATACAGGCCGGTCAGGGGATCTTTAACAGCGTAATTGTAAAGCTCTTCATCCAGCATCTTCTGCTTGGTAACATCTTTCAGCAGGGCTACGTAGCGGGAGATCTGATCAGAATTATTACGGATTGGTGCTATATGTAGATGCTGCCAGTAACAACTGCCGTCCTTTTTGCGATTGTAAAGCTCCCCGCTCCAGGCAATTCCACGGCTGATGGTACTCCAGAGGTTCTGATAGGTTTCAACAGGGGTCAGGCCAGATTTCAGAATACCAGGTGTATTACCCACCAACTCTTGCTGGGTATAGCCGGTTACCTCTTCTGAACGCTGCCCGACATATTCAATCCTGCCCTCAGAATCAGTTACCAGCACCAGGCCAGGGCCGTTGTTGATGGCATCAAAGAAACGGGCCACCTGCATCTCTTTGTACATGCGGGGGGTCAGATCCTGGGCCAGAAAGACCAGAAAGTTTTCATTATCCCGCTGTACCGGTGTCAGGTGGGCCTGAATCCAGTACTCACGCCCTGAAAAGTTAAGGGTAATATCTCGGCAAATCTCACGGTTTGTTGCAATGGCCTCTTCAGACATTGCCAGCAGGCCGGAACTTTTCCACCAGTCAAGCTTCCTGAAATTTCCGTAACATGACCATTCACCATCACAACCGGTCATATGGGCCATGGCCAGATTGTGATTGATACATTCACCACTAATCCTAAAGGTGGCGATTGCCATACCTATGGACTGGGTATCAAGCCCCAGATTAAATTGTTTGGTGCCACTAGCCGGCTTGCTCTTGCCCAGCCGGAAGTTGTTTATAAAACGGTAGCTGCGTTCTTCCTTGTCAAAATAGATTGGATAACCAGCGGCCTGCAAATGATTCAGATAGCGATAAATAGTACGTACACTGACACTAAAGTCATTGCCAAGCTGTTCTGGAGTGATTTTCTCGCCATTATCCAGTCGCTTTAAAATTATGGTTAAAGCATCAATTTTATTGCTGTATTTATACATAGGGCTTGGTGTCAATCACTTTGTCATGGATTTTTCATTTATGTTTACGACACTTAAATATCAGACATGGGTGACAGATGTATGTCAGTCTGGTTTTAGCGTTGTCATACAAGTGACAAATTTTATGTTTAGGCTTATATTATCCGCCCCATGGAAACCCTGCGTGCCATAATCAAAACCTTTCCCACCGCACCCGGTATTTACCTGATGCGGGATGCCAAAGATGCAGTTCTGTATGTGGGCAAGGCCCGTAATCTGCGGCAGCGGGTAAGAAGCTACCTTGGCAATACCGATGGCCGCCCCCAGGTTAAGTTCCTGATGGCCAGGGTCAGGAAAATTGAGTACACAATTACTGATACTGAAAAAGAGGCCCTGCTGCTTGAGAACACCCTGATCAAGCAACACCAGCCCCGTTACAACCTGAACCTGAAGGATGACAAAACCTTTTTTTCACTGCGGATTGATCTGCAAAGCCCCTTTCCCCGTTTTACCGTGGTCCGCAAAGCTAAGCGGGATGGTGCCCGCTACTTTGGGCCTTACGCCTCTGCCGGTGCTGCCCGTGAGGTGCTGCGGCAACTGCAACGGATCTTCCCCCTGCGGCACTACCCTCTAAAAACCTGCCTGAATCGGCCACGGCCCTGCCTTTACCACCAGATCGGGCAATGCGTTGCCCCCTGTCATCAACTGATCTCCGGTGAGAATTATCAGGAGCTGGTGGATGGTGCCCTTCTGTTTCTGACAGGCAAAAGCAAGGCGTTGGTGAACCGTTTCAGGCAACAGATGCAGGTTGCAGCAGAAGCAGAACGGTATGAAGAGGCAGCCCGTCTACGGGATCTGATCAAGGCGATTGACACCACTCTTGAGCATCAGAAAATGGTTAGCCAGGGGGGGGATTTTGATCTGCTGGGTACAGCCGGTGACAACCATCAACTGGCAATAGCGGTACTTTTTGTGAGGGATGGCAAGCTGTCCGGCAGCAGGGTGCTGCATGGCACAGGCGGGCTGGATCTGGCGGATAGCCTGGGCAGTTTCATCATGCAGTTTTATGGTGAAGGTCGGCAGATTCCGGGGCAGATTCTGTTGCCGGTGGCTCCGGCAGACCAGGAAAGTCTGGAAGAATGGCTTGGTGAACAAAGGGGTAAAAAGGTAGCCATCAGGATACCCATACAGGGTGACAAGCATGAGCTGCTGAAACTGGCAATCCGCAATGCAGAGGCTGCATTGGCAGAAAAACAGACCAGGCAGCAAGGGGTGGAGCAAACCCTGGCAGAGCTGCAACAGAAGCTGGAACTGTCAAAGCTGCCACGGCGTATTGAGTGTTATGATATTTCTACCCTGCAAGGAAGCTATTCGGTGGGCAGTGGTGTTGCATTTCTGGATGGTCTGGCGGATAAAGAGCATTACCGTCGCTACAGAATCAGAAACCAGCAGGGGCAGGATGATTTTGCCATGTTGCAGGAGGTGTTTTCACGCCGCTTCAGTGCCGAGCGGATTGAAAGCTGGGGCCTGCCAGATCTGGTGGTGGTGGATGGCGGCATTGGTCAGCTTAACAGCACCCTGGAGGTGATCAGACAACTGGGGCTGGCTGACAGGGTGCCGCTGGTGGGGCTGGCTAAATCCCGTGTTAAGGGAGATGGTAAATCCACCAAAGTGGAACGGAGTGAAGAACGGGTTTTTCTGCCTGGTCGCCGCAATCCTGTTCGGTTCAGGCAGGATGGTGCTGCCATCAAGCTGTTGGCCGCCATAAGGGATGAAGCCCACCGCTTTGCCATCAGCTATCACCGTCTGCTGCGTGAACAAGCTCTGACCAGCTCCGCCTTGCGTCAGGTAGCCGGTGTTGGTGAAAAACTGGAACAGGCCCTTTTGCAGCGGTTTGGCTCCCTGTCTGGAGTTATGGACAGCACTGCTGAGGAGCTGGCACAGGTGCCGGGGGTCAGCCTGAAACTGGCCCAGCGGATTCTGGATGGGATTTCTGTTTAAAACCGCTTAACCGCCGGCTAACACAGAACAAGTCGAACAGCCTTGTTTTAGCCACGAATCTGCACGAAAAAAGCATTATTAAACACCGAGACACAGAGCACACAGAGAAGGACTTTTAAGATTTAAAACCCAATAGTACGCAGATAATGCTGATTTAAGCTGATAAACACAGATTTATTCAGAGATACAATAAAGATTTTGGGATTTTGGGTTTAGGATTTTGAATTACCAATTCCTTAAATCTTTTGATTCAGGTTTTATAGATTTGTGAAAATTCGTGTAAATTCGTGGATAAAATCTATGGTTTTGGTTTTATCGGCGTTTATCTGTGTTAATCGGCGGTTAATGCTTTTTTGTGTAGATTCTTATTCATCTGTAGATAAAACCTTTATAGTGAGAACTGATGTCCCCCAGATATTTCCAACATTTCAAGCCACTTTTAAAACTGGCCCTGCCCATAACCCTGTCCACATCAGCCATCACCCTGATGCAACTGATTGATGCGCTGATTCTTTCCCATTATTCCAGTGAAGCAATGGCAGCAATCGGGCCTTCCGGCATGGCGGTAATCCTGTTTCAGGGGATGATGTTTGGCACTGCCGGCTATGCCGGCACCTTTGTTGCCCATAATTTTGGACGTAAAGATGCTGGTGGTGTGCGGTCATCGGCCTGGCTGGGGATTTACACGGCACTTTTTTCCGGTCTGGCAGGTCTGTTGCTGGCCTGGCCTCTGGCCCAGCTCTTCTTCCTGACCGGACACGCACCCCAGGTGGCACAGGATGAATACAGCTATTTCATAATCTGCATGGCTGGCTCCCTGTTTCCTGTGCTGGGCAATGCCCTGGCTGGCTGGCTTTCCGGCATTGGCAGACCGATAATTGTCACTGCCATAACCTTTTTTTCATTGATGATTAACGCAGTACTGGGCTGGATACTGGTTCTTGGCAAGCTGGGGCTGCCTGCAATGGGTATTTCCGGTGCGGCACTGGCTACCGTTGCATCCCAGGCAGTAGCTGCAACCCTGTACCTGGGCTGCTTCCATAGGGCAGGTGGGCTTGGTGACAAGACTGCCAGAAAGCTGGTCTGGTCAGAGCTGAAACACTTTCTGAAAAGAGCCATGCCGATGGGGTTCAGGATCAGCGGTGAGCTGGCAGCCTGGACTATCTTCCTGATTGTAGTTGGTCGGCTGGGTACGGTGGAACTGGCAGCCTCCAGCATTGCCTTCAGGATCAACGGCACGGCCTTCTTCCCTGCTCTTGGCCTGGGTCAGGCCGCTGGAATACTGGTGGGCCACGCCCGTGGTGCCGGACGTGATGATGATGTGCCTGGCATTGCCCGGCAGTCGCTTCTGATCTGTGAAGTCTGGATGCTGTTGATGGCCCTGATCTTTGTGCTGCTGCCGGAACCGCTGATCGGGCTGTTTGCCGGAGATGGGCCAGATCGGGGGCAGATCATCGCCACCGGCACTATACTGATGTACTTTGTGGCGTTTTATTGCCTGTTTGATGCAGCAAACGTGATGATTGGTGCTGTGCTGGCAGCCTGTGGTGATACCGGCTGGCTGGCAAGAGCTTTCTTTATCTGCACCTGTATTTTTATTGCAACCCTGATACTGGCTGATTATTTTGCACCAGGATTATGGCTGGAGTGGGTACTTTCCAGCCTGTTTGTATTCAGTACAGCGGTACTATGGACTGTGCACTTTATGAAGGGAAGCTGGCGTAGGATAAGCGTATTGGAGAGGAGTTAGCCACTAACAAGTACGTAGGTGTACGGGAAAACTATTAACCGCCGATCAACACAAATAAACACCGAGAACTCCAGGAAACAAACAAAGCAAGACAGAAAAACCTTTTTTAGCCACGAATCTCACGGATTTACACAAGCCTATAAAACCTAAATCAAAGCCTTGAAAGAATTGATAAACCAACAAATTAAACCCTAAATATTTGATCAGTTTTAATCTGCGTTCATCGGTGTTAATCGGCGGTTAATGCTATTTCGTGATAATTCATACTGATTCGTGGCTGAAGCCTTAAAACTACTAACTACCCTTCCTGCCCCTCTCCGGTACAGGAAGCCCCAGCTTGTCCAAAACCTGGGTCATATCGTTCCAGACATCCCAGTAAAGCTGCTTGTTATTCCTGTTACGCAGTAAATAGGCCGGATGAAAGGTTGGCATTAACGGAATCCCGTTAAAATCATGGAACCTGCCCCGCAGGCTGGATATTGCCTGTTTGTCCTCCAGCAGATATTGGGCTGCAAAGGTACCCAGAGCCACAATCAGTTCCGGCTTTATGATCTCAAGCTGTTGCTGCAGAAAAGGTGTACAGGTACTAACTTCATCCTGGTGTGGATTACGGTTATTGGGTGGCCTGCATTTAAGCAGATTGGCAATGTAAACCTGCTCCCTGGTCAGCCCCATAGCTGTAATCAGGCGGGTCAGAATCTGGCCGGCCTCCCCCACAAAGGGCAGCCCCTGCCTGTCTTCATCTCTGCCTGGTGCTTCACCAACAAACATAAGCCGTGCCTGCTCATTGCCACTGCCAAAGACAAGTCTGGTACGGGTTTTACCAAGGCTGCAACGCTGGCAATCACCTATCTGATCTCTTAGTTCTGACAGATTCATGGATTGCCCTGCACCGGACTGAACAGACGGCATTGCAGGCAGCTCCAGCCCTGGCGGGATAATCGGCTGCACCGGCTCGGCAGACGGACGTTCAGCCACAGGAACCCCCTCCACTCCGCTTTCTTCCAGCTCTTGCAGATATTCCGCAAGGGAGCTACAGATACTGGCCGGATATAAGTCTGTCATCTTAAAACCTGCCCTTTACTTTTCCATAACCAAGAATGTATCCTGTAAAAATCATGCCTGTTTTACTCCTGACCTTAATCCTGCTTTTATTCCTGCCCGATACCTGCCTGGCCTGGGGTGGTGGTACCCACCTGATGCTGGGGCTTGATGTTCTGGCAAGGCTATCGCAGTTGCCGCCCAACCTGGCCGTTCTGCTGGCTGGCCACAAGAATGATTTTCTGTACGGCTGTCTGGCAGCAGATATTATTGTGGGTAAAAAGCATACCCACTACCTGCTTAACTGCCATCGCTGGCGTGTGGGTGCCAGACTGTTGCAATCAGCCCAGGATGACCCGCAGCGGGCCTGTGCCTGGGGTTATCTCTGCCATCTGGCGGCCGATGTGGTGGCCCACAACTACTTTGTGCCGTACAAGACCATCCGTTCCTTCTCCACCGTGGCCCTGCGTCATACCTACTGGGAGCTGCGTTTTGAAAACTTTGTACCGCAGAAGGTCTGGCAACGGGCCAGGGAAGTCTGTGAGGCGGGACGTACCCATGATGATGACCTGTTGCGGCGGGTAATGGCACCTACCCTGTTTTCCTTTGGCAACAGCAAGCGGATATTCAACTCCATCATGCTGCTTTCACGACTGGAACGCTGGCAGTTTCTGATTAAGACTGTCTCAATCCATTCACGCCACAGCCTGACAGAGGAAGATCATAAAGATTATCTTGATCTGACCAGGGAAGTTGTGATGGACCTGATGCAGCATGGCGAGGATTCCTTCTGCTGGCTGGCAGATCCCACTGGCGAGGCAGCATTGCAAGTTGCCCAGGAGATGCGGGGACACCTCCGTTTTCTGTACAAAAGTGGCCGTTTTGACCGCAAGGCCGGTATGGAACGGGTGGAGTTTATCAAGCCAACCCTGAAACGTTCCATCCATAACCCTGAACTGCTGACCATCCTGAAGGATGCCTGCGATGACAGCAGCTCACCCTTTATTCTGTAGTAACTCCACTTCCATATCAAAGCGTCTTCTTCGTTGGCTCGTCATCGTCTCCTCAACGTACTGCGTTCACGCCTTCGTCGCCGATCTCCTAGCCGCCTTGAATCCATCTTTGATCTGGAATTGGAGTAACATATGAATCTGAATAA